>NZ_JBIVPK010000037.1:0-75074 GCF_044754605.1 Streptomyces sp. NPDC093064 | reverse complement strand
GACCGGCACATGCCCCACCTGCCACCGCGGCATCCCCGCTTCAGCTCCGCCAGAACACCACCCACGCCAGCCAACCTAACGAAGTACTACTAGCGCTGCGACCGGAAAGGTTCACCGGCTCGCGACGCCCGGCACGGCTCCCCCAAGCTCTTCGAGCAGGGGGGACCCCCCGCCGCGTTGTCGCATCACCCGAGTACGTCCAGTACGCGGGCGATGCTCCGCCTTGCGATGTACCGCACCGGACGCCGCGAGCTTTCCGGCAAACCTTTCCGGTCACAGCACTAGCCCTAACCTGGAGCCCATGTCAGCGATCCGTCTCCTCGTGCTGGGCGCCGTCCGCCAGCACGGGCGGGCCCACGGTTACCAGGTGCGGGGCGACCTGGAGTACTGGGGCGCGCACGAGTGGTCCAACGCCAAGCCCGGCTCGATCTACCACGCCCTGAAGCAGATGGCCGGGCAAGGGCTGCTGCACGCGCACGAGACCGCCCCGTCCACGGCCGGCGGCCCGCCCCGCACGGAGTACGAGATCACCGACGCCGGCACCGAGGAGTTCTTCCGGCTGCTGCGGGAGGCCCTGGTCTCCTACGGCCAGAAGGCGGACGTCCAGTCCGCGGCCATCGGCTTCCTCGTGGACCTGCCCAGGGACGAGGCGATCGCCCTGCTCCAGGAGCGGATCCGGCGGATCGAGCAGTGGCGGTCGTCCGTCACCGAGCACTACGTCCCCGAGGACGGCCCCGAACAGCTCGGCCACATCGGCGAGATCATGAACCTGTGGGTCCACACGGCCGACTCCGACGCCGCGTGGACCCGAGGACTGATCGGCCGCCTGGAACGCGGCGCCTACACCTTCGCCGGCGAGGGCGAGCCGTTCGTCGGCGTCCTGGCCGAGGGCGAGCGCAACCCGTACTCGACGGGCGAGCGCCATCCGGAGGACGACCGCTGAGCCAGGCATGATCCAAACGACAGGACCTAGTGGTGGAAGCCGGTGGCCGCGTTCTTGTCCCGGATCAGCGGGTGCGGCTGGCGGCGCACTTCGGGCAGCAGACGCCTCAGGTCCTCGAGGAACAGCTCGGCGAGGTCCGCCGAGAACCCGTTGCGGCAGACCACGCGCAGGACGGACAGGTCCTCCCGGTTCGGCGGGAAGGTGTACGCGGGCACCAGCCAGCCGTTCTCGCGCAGCCGCCGGGAGACGTCGAACACGTCGAAGGCCTGCACCTCCGGCGCCGTGGTGAAGGCGAACACCGGCAACTGGTCGCCGCGGGTCAGCAGCCGGAAGTCGCCGAGCGCCTCGATCCGTTCGGCGAGGTGGCGGGCCACGTCCCGGGTGCTCTGCTGCACCATCCGGTAGCCCTCGCGGCCCAGCCGCAGGAACGAGTAGTACTGGGCGACCACCTGCGCGCCGGGCCGGGAGAAGTTCAGCGCGAAGGTCGGCATGTCGCCGCCCAGGTAGTTGACCCGGAAGACCAGCTCCTCGGGCAGCGCCTCCTGATCCCGCCACAGTGCCCAGCCGACGCCCGGGTACACCAGTCCGTACTTGTGCCCCGAGGTGTTGATCGAGGCCACCCGCGGGAGCCGGAAGTCCCAGACCAGGTCCTCGTCGAGGAAGGGCGCGATCATGCCGCCCGAGGCGCCGTCGACGTGCACCGGGATGTCCAGTCCCGTGCGCTCCTGGAGGGCGTCCAGGGCCGCGCACAGGTCGGCGATCGGCTCGTAGGAGCCGTCGAAGGTGGAGCCCAGGATGCCGACGACCCCGATGGTGTTCTCGTCGCACAGCTCGGCGGCGGCCCGCGGGTCGAGGTGGTAGCGGTCGCCCTCCATGGGCACCTGGCGGGCCTCGACCTCCCAGAAGTTGCAGAACTTCTCCCAGCACACCTGGACGTTGACGCCCATGACGAGGTTCGGGCGCGCGTCCCGCCCGGGGTAGCGGTCGGCGTTGCGCTGCGCCCAACGCCGCTTGAGCGCCATCCCGGCGAGCATGCACGCCTCGCTCGACCCGGTCGTCGAACAGCCCACGGCGGCCGAGGGATCCGGCGCGTTCCACAGGTCGGCGAGCATCGCCACACACCGCCGCTCCAGTTCGGCGGTGCGCGGGTACTCGTCCTTGTCGATCATGTTCTTGTCGCGGCACTCGTTCATCAGGACACCGGCCTGCGGCTCCATCCAGGTCGAGACGAACGTGGCCAGGTTCAGCCGGGAGTTGCCGTCCAGCATCAGCTCGTCGTGCACGAGCTGGTACGCCGTCGAGGGCGGTAGGGGCGCGTCGGCGAGCCGGTGCTTGGGCGGTGCCTCGGCCATCTCGACGGCCGGATTCGCCTCCCCGTAGAAGGGGTTGACGGACAGGGGGCGCTCGTCGGGCTTCTCGGGTCCTTGGTGCAGCGGCATGGGCTGTCTCCTACGGGATCGACGGGATCGAGGCGATCGATGGGTTTTGGGGGCGATGCGTTCCAGGGGCCGGGAGCGGGGGAGCGGAGTCGAGGGAGTCGTCGTGTGCGCGGGGCGCGAGGGCCGGTCAGCGGATCGCCTTACCGTCCTTCCCGAGCTGCATCAGCGGCCTGCCGGTCACCAGCAGCCAGGCCGGCAGCGAGGCGGCGCACAGCAGGGCGAGGATGGTCGGAGAGGACACGAGGACCGCGGCCGTGAACAGGCTCACCCAGCCCTGCCGGGTGACGGCCAGGAGCATGCCCAGTACGCCCGCCGCCACGCCGAGCGACTCGGGCACGGCGGGCACGAGGGCGTGCGCGGTCAGCCCGAACGCGGCGCCGACGAACACGGACGGGAAGATCCGCCCGCCGCGGAACCCGCAGGACGCGGCGACGAGCAGCGCGGCCAGTTTCACCACGGTCATGGTCGCGAACTGCCCCACCGTCCAGGCGCCGGGGTCGCGGGTCAGCTCCGCGACCTCCGACAGCCCCTTGAAGAGCGTGAGGGGACCGCCCAGCGCCGCCAGCAGGCCGAGGACGAGCCCACCGGCGGGAAGCGCCAGCATCGGGTGCCCGAGCCGGGAGAAGGCGCGGTGGACGTACGGGAAGGCGTACACGGCGAGCAGGCCGAGCAGCGCGGCCGCGGAGGCGATCACCAGCGCTGCCAGGAGGTCGCCCCCGTGCGGCCGGCCGAGGGGAGGAAGGCCCAGGTCGAAGGTGGGGCGGGAGACCAGCGCGGTCGTCATGGCGCCCGCGGTCCCGGCGGCCAGCGGCGCGAAGAGGCTGTCCCACAGCGCCCCCTTCGGCGGCCGCCCGGCCAGCGCCTCGGAGATGACGAGCGCGGCGGCCACCGGGGTGCCGAACAGGGCGCCGATCGTCGCCGCCTCCGCCAGCCCCGGCCACAGCGTGCCCGGCAGCCGGGGCAGCAGCCGGCGGCCCAGCACGAACGCCAGTGCCACGTTCGCCATGATGATGGGGTTCTCGGGGCCGAGGCTCGGCCCGCCGGCCAGCATCAGCATGGCGGCCACCAGCAGCCCCGGCAGCACGCCCGGCGCCACCGGGGCGGTCGTCAGGCCCAGCGTCACCGGGTCCGGGCCTGCATGCCCCGGTGCCCTCCACACCACGAGCCCCACCAGGACACCGGTCGCGGTGAGCACGACCAGCATCCACACCACCGAGTAGCGCCCGATGCCCAGGGCATCGGGCAGGCTCTCCCACAAAACCGCCTGTAACTGCTCCGCCAGCCCGCTCACCAGCAGGAACAGCAGACTGGAGCCGACCCCGACGGCCAGTGCGGGCAGGAGCAGCGGCAGCAGTGCGCGGGCCGGGGTCGCCGGAGCGGTCGGTGCCTGCTGTGCGGTGTCCTGGGCCACGGGCTCACGATAAGCGGACGAAAGCGGCACAACATCCGGAGTGAAACACGCTTGCACCTCACGTGGCGTGAGGAGCCACCGTGGACCGCGTACCGAGAAAGGAGCGGAAGTGAGCTACTCCGTGGGACAGGTCGCCGGATTCGCCGGAGTGACGGTGCGCACCTTGCACCACTACGACGACATCGGCCTGCTCGTCCCGGGCGAGCGCAGCCACGCGGGTCACCGGCGCTACGGCGACGCGGATCTCGACCGGTTGCAGCAGATCCTGTTCTACCGGGAGCTCGGCTTCCCGCTCGAGGAGGTCGCGGCCCTGCTCGACGACCCGGAGGCGAACCCCGGCGCGCACCTGCGCCGCCGGCACGAGCTGCTGACCGCCCGGATCGAGAAGCTGAAGAAGATGGCCGCGGCCGTGGAGAAGGCCATGGAGGCACGCAGGATGGGCATCGATCTCACGCCGGAGGAGCGGTTCGAGGTCTTCGGCGACCACGATCCCGAGCAGTACACCGACGAGGTCCGGCAGCGCTGGGGCGACACCGAGGCCTACCGGCAGTCCCAGCGCCGTACCGCCTCGTACACCAAGGAGGACTGGAAGCGGCTCACCGAGGAGCAGGACGCGATCCACCGGCGCATGGCGGCGCTGCTCGACGCGGGCACGCCGGCCGGCTCCGAGGCCGCCATGGACGTGGCCGAGGAGCACCGCCGGTTCATCTCCGGCAGCTACTACGACTGCGGGCACGAGATGCACACCTGCCTGGCGCAGATGTACGTCGCCGACCCGCGCTTCACCGCGACCTACGAGAAGATCCGGCCGGGCCTGGCCGCGTACCTGCGCGAGGCGATCCTCGCCAACGCCGAGCGGCACACCGCGTAGGGGCCCGGGGGCCCGGGTCCCGGCACCCGGGCCCCCGGCCGGTCACTCCCGGGCCACGACCACGGCCGTGCCGTAGGCGCACACCTCCGTGCCGACGTCCGCCGCCTCGGTCACGTCGAAGCGGAAGGCCAGTACCGCGTTGGCGCCCCGCGCGCGTGCCTGCTCGACGAGCCGCTCCATGGCCTGGTTGCGGGTCTGCACCAGCGTCTTGGTGAGCCCCTTCAGCTCACCGCCGATCATCGACTTCAGACCCGCTCCGATCTGGCTGCCCAGATGCCGGGAGCGGACCGTCAGCCCGAAGACCTCGCCGATGACCTTCTCCACCCGGTGGCCGGGTACGTCGTTCGTCGTCACGACCAGCACGTCCGGCTGGGGCTCCTGGCCGCCGCCGAATTCATCGATGTTCATGGCGCACAGCTTGGCGTGAGCGGACCGCGCAGCGCCATCCCCCGGGCACCCGTGGAACCTCGGGCGTATACCTTGCGTTGGTAGCTTTGTGCGGCACCGTACGAGGCCCCGCCTCGACACCTCGACGCCGTACACCCCATCCCCCTCAGGAGTCCGGAACCGTGACGACGCTTGCCCTCGGCCCGAGTTGGCTGGATCCGAACCACCTGCTCAACTCGTTCGGCATCTGGGGCCTGCTCCTCATTGTCTTCGCCGAGTCGGGTCTGCTCATCGGCTTCTTCCTGCCGGGTGACTCGCTGCTGTTCACCTGCGGTCTGCTGATCACGTCCAAGCAGCTGGACTTCCCGCTGTGGGGTGCCATCGGCCTGATCTGCCTCGCCGCGATCCTGGGCGACCAGGCAGGCTACATGTTCGGCAAGAAGGTCGGGCCGTCGCTCTTCAACCGGCCCGACTCGCGCCTGTTCAAGCAGGAGAACGTCACCAAGGCGCACGAGTTCTTCGAGAAGTACGGCCCGAAGTCCCTGATCCTGGCCCGTTTCGTGCCCATCGTGCGCACGTTCACGCCGATCATCGCGGGCGTCAGCGGCATGCGGTACCGCTCGTTCCTGGTCTTCAACATCATCGGCGGTGTGCTGTGGGGCGCGGGTGTGACGCTCCTCGGCTCCTGGCTGGGCAACATCGGCTTCGTCAAGAACAACATCGAGGCGATCCTCATCCTGATCGTCCTCGTCTCGGTGGTCCCGATCATCATCGAGTTCCTGCGCGCCCGCTCCAAGGCCAAGAACGCCCCCGAGGAGCCGGCCACCCCCGACCAGCAGCCCGCCGCCCCGTACCAGCAGCAGTTCCAGCAGCCGGTCATGGACGACGCCACGACCCGCCTGCGCCGCATCGAGCCGCCGCACCAGTACGGCGACCGGAACCACGCCCCGCAGCAGGAGCAGCAGTACGGCTACGGCCAGCAGTACGCGCAGCCGTACCCGCAGCAGCAGCCGTACCCGCAGCAGCAGCCGTACCCGCAGCAGTCCTACGGCGAGCAGCAGGGCGACTACGACCAGAACCCGCAGTACCCGGACAACGGCGGCTACTACCGCGCCCCGTAGGGCGTGCCGGCCGGATCCGCGGGTCAGAACCCGCGGGTCCGCTTCGCGGCCCGGCGCCCCGCGGCGGAGGCGGCGCCCGGCATCCTGAGGAACAGCCGGGAGATCTCCGAGCCGAGGTTCACCCCGATCGCGATGGCCATGGCGAGCGACACCGCCTTGGCCAGCGACACCAGTCCCTTGTCGACGTGGTTCTGCGCGATCGACAGCAGGCCGAAGTACGTCGCCGAACCCGGTAGCAGCGGCCCGATCGCGGCGGTCGTGTACGGCAGTGCGGAGGCGAACCGGTAGCGGGACAGCAACTGCCCGAACAGGCCCACCAGGCCCGCCGCCACGGCCGTGGACGCCACCGGGGAGATGTTGCCGACGTCGTGCATGGCGCCGTACACCGACCACGCGACACCGCCGTTGAGCGTCACCAGCAGCACGGTGGACCGCTCCTGCTGCAGCAGCACGGCGAAGGTCAGCGACAGCAGCATCGCGGCGACGATCTGGAGCACCGGCCGCCGGCTCATGGCGAGCGCGGCGTCCGGATCGAGCGCGGCGCCCAGCTTCACACCGAAGTACAGGACCAGCAGGACGCCGGTGACGATGCCGACGAAGAAGTACATGACCTCCAGCAGGCGCGCGGAGGCGGTGATGTAGAAGCCGGTCAGCCCGTCCTGCACGCCCGCCACCAGCGCCCGCCCCGGCAGCAGCGCGAACAGTCCACCGGTGATGACGGCGGCCGCCTTCACGTCGACGTGCGCCACGGTGAGCGCGACGCCGAGCGCGGCCGGCGGCATCGCGGCGACCGTGAACTGGTAGAACTCGGGCAGCCCGCGCCCCGCGCACAGCCACGCGAGCCGGTCGCCGAGCATCGCGCCGAGCGCCGCGGCCACGAAGACGATCAGGTCACCGCCGACCAGGACGGAGGCCGTGCCCGCCAGCAGCCCGGCGGCCGCGGTCAGCGCCCAGCCGGGGTAGGGGTGCCGGTTGCGGCGGATCTCCGCCAGCCGCCGGTAGGCCTCCTCCAGGGAGAGGTGGTTCTCCGGATCGCTCAGGTCGTCGACGAGCCGGAAGACGGCCGCCAGACGCGTGTAGTCGGTGCCCCGGCGGCGTACCGTCCTCGACGCCGTCACGGGGTCGTCGACCAGGGACGGCTGGTGGGAGATCGACAGCAGGGTGAAGGTGACGGTCGGCTCGCAGCGGTCCAGGCCGTAGGAGCGGCAGACCGCGAACATCGCCGCCTCCACGTCCTCGGCGCCCTCCCCGCCCGCGAGCAGCAGCTCGCCGATACGCAGGGTCAGGTCGAGCACGCGTGGGACGGCCGGGCCGCCCTCGTCCGCCTTCTGCACCGATTCGGGCGCCGGCCGCTCGGCCACCGGCATGCGCAGCATGGTGCGCATCCGGTCCTGCCAGGGGACGTCCTTGTGCAGGTCGATCGCCGGGATGCCGCCCGCCGGGGTGAAGGCGGGCGGGGCCTGGCGGGCGCTGTAGGTCTTCGGCGTGCTGAACGCGGACCCCTCCGGCTCCACGGCCGGCGGCGACGTGACGTCGAGCCCGTCCGGCACGGCGAACTCGGACGTGGCCTCCGGCTCGGTCCCCGTCCTGAGCGCCGCCAGCCCCTCGGGCACGGCGAACTCGGATGTCGTGGACGACTCCGCGTCGGCCGCCGGTACGACCGGAATCACCTGGGTCGCCTGGGTCACCGAGGGCCCGGCGGGAAATCTGAACGCACTCCGCGCCTCGTCCGACTGCGGCTTGCGGTCCTCCGCGTCCGTCACTGAGTAATGCTCCCTGAACGAAACCTTCCGTCAGGCTCAGTATGCGCAGACGGACGTACAGGAACGCGAACGGCCGCACCGTCCCCGTGGGGATGGTGCGGCCCGTGGGACGCGCGGGGCTCAGTGACCGCCGTGCTCCTGAAAACGCTTGATGGAACGCTCGATCTCCGCCTCGGCGTCGGTGCGGCCCACCCAGTCGGCGCCCTCGACGGACTTGCCGGGCTCCAGGTCCTTGTAGACCTCGAAGAAGTGCTGGATCTCCAGGCGGTCGAACTCCGACACGTGGTGGATGTCCCGGAGGTGCTCCACCCGCGGGTCGGACGCCGGCACGCACAGCAGCTTGTCGTCGCCGCCGGCCTCGTCGGTCATCCGGAACATGCCGATCGCGCGGCACTTGATGAGGCAGCCGGGGAAGGTCGGCTCGTCCAGGATGACCAGCGCGTCCAGCGGATCGCCGTCCTCGCCGAGGGTGTTCTCGACGAAGCCGTAGTCGGCCGGGTAGCTGGTCGAGGTGAAGAGTCGACGGTCCAGGCGGATACGACCGGTCTCGTGGTCCACCTCGTACTTGTTCCGCGAACCCTTCGGGATCTCGATCGTGACGTCGAACTCCACCGGTGGCTCCTCCATGATCAGCACATAGTTCTGGTGATTAAGTGTCCCTCACGCAGGTGTGTGATCGCGAAAGGGGCTGGTGGTCGTGCCGGAGCTGAGAGCCTGGCGAGCCGCGAGACCGCGCCTGGCCCGTCTCGCACGGGCCGCACGGCCGCGGCTCGTACGGGCCGCGCAGGCCGCCGTGCGACCCGCGGTTGGGGCCGCCGGGTCGCGGCTCGCGAAGCCGATGACCTGGCAGTACACCGCGGGTGCCGCCACGGCCGGGCTCGCGCTCGCCGCCGGTGTGGTGACCGCCGCCGGGCCCTGGGACTCCTCCGGCCAGCGTACGGCCGAGCGGGACCGGGCCGCGGCACTGGGGCGCACGGGTGGCGCAGATCACGACCACCGGACCGGTATGCCGGATCCGTCCCGTACATCCGACGCGTCCGGGTCTGGGTCCGACGGCGGGGCGAAGCCCGCGCCCAGCGCCGTGCCGGTGCTCGTGGGCCTCGGCGGCGCCGGCGACCCGGCGCGGCCCGCGTCGGACGTCTCGGCCGTCGCGGCCGCCCTGGACCCGTTGCTGAGGGACTCCGCCCTCGGCACCCACCACGCCGCGGCCGTCCTCGACGTCACCAGCGGCGAGCGGCTCTACGGCCAGAGCGCCGGCGACCCGCTCGTCCCCGCCTCCACCACCAAGATCGCCACCGCCGTCGCCGCGCTGTCCGCCCTCGGCTCCGACCACCGGCTCACCACCCGCGCCGCCCTGGAGCCCGGCACCGGGAAACTCGTCCTGATCGGGGGCGGCGACCCCACGCTCACCGCCCGCAAGGACGCCGCGAACCTGGCGAGCCTGCGCACCCTCGCCACCGACACGGCGATCGCGCTGACCAAGCGGGGCGTGACCGAGGTGACGCTCTCCCACGACACCACCCTGTACGCCGGTCCCCTCCTGCACCCCATCGGCGTGAACGACAACCTCGCCCCGGTCAGCGCCCTGATGACCGACGAGGCCCGCACCGACGGCTCGACCAGCGGCCCGGCCCCGCGCGTGGCCGACCCGGCGGCGGACGCCGCCCGCGCCTTCGCCGACCTGCTCTCCGGGCACGGCATCCGGACCACGGTCGCCGGTCCCGCCAAGGCGTCCGGCCGCGCGGAGACCGTGGCCACCGTCTCCTCGCCCCCGCTGTCGAGCCTGGTCGAACGGATGCTCACCAACAGCGACAACGACATCGCCGAGGCCCTGGCCCGCCAGACGGCCGCCGCGACGGGCGGGCGGCCGGACTTCGACGGGGGCGCCGCCGCGATCGCCGCCCAGCTGAGGGAACTCGGCCTGCCCCTGGCGGGCGCCGACTTCCACGACGGCAGCGGGCTCAACCGCGCCGACCGGCTCACCGCGGACCTGCTCACGGCCCTGCTGGCCAAGGCGGCCGATCCGGCCGATCCCGGCCTCCGTCCGGTCCTCACCGGCCTCCCGGTCGCCGGCTTCACCGGCACCCTGACCAGCCGCTACGCGGACGGCGCCGCCGGGCTCGTACGGGCGAAGACAGGCACGCTGACGGGCGTCAACACCCTCGCGGGCACGGTCGTCGCCCGCAACGGCCACCTGCTGGCCTTCGCCTTCCTCGCGGAGAACACCACCGGCCCGGAAGCTGCCCAGTCGGCCCTCGACCACGCGGTCACGACCCTGGCCACCTGCGCCTGCGACTGAGACCCGCCCACCACCGCCGCTCCGGCCCCCGGATCCACAAAGGGCGCCACCACCCAGCGCCATGGCCTGCCCCCAGCGGCACTGCTCACGTACCGTTGACACATGACGAGCATCGGTGGTGCTGCAACTCCCGGGATGGTCGACTGGAATCTCGCGGTCGCGACCGCGACCCGACTGGTACGGCCGGGTCCCGAGGTGAGCCGGGACGAGGCCCGGGCCGTCGTCGCGGAACTGCGCCGGCACGCCAAGGCGTCCGAGGGACACGTCCGCGGGTTCACCCGCCTGGGCACCCATGAGACCCACGACACCCCGGTACTCGTGGTCGACCGCCCCGGCTGGGTGCGGGCGAACGTCGCCGGGTTCCGCGAGATCCTCAAACCGCTCCTGGACAAGATGCAGGAGCGGCGCGGCGGCACCCCCGGCGGCGCGGTCCTCGGCGCCGTCGGCGGCAAGGTCACCGGCGTGGAACTCGGGATGCTGCTGTCCTTCCTCGCCTCCCGCGTCCTCGGCCAGTACGAGACCTTCGCCCCCGCCACCCGCGACCTGCCGGCCGGCGGGCCCCCCGACTCGCCCGGTGGCGGTGGCCGGCTGCTGCTCGTCGCCCCCAACATCGTCCACGTCGAGCGCGAACTCGACGTCGACCCCCACGACTTCCGCCTGTGGGTCTGCCTGCACGAGGAGACGCACCGCACGCAGTTCACCGCCGTGCCCTGGCTGCGCGACCACCTCGAGGGCGAGATCCAGTCCTTCCTCGCGGAGACGGACGTCGACCCCATGGCTCTCCTGGAGCGCATCCGCGAGGCCGCCCAGTCGCTGGCCGGCGGCCGCCCCGAGGGCGAGGAGGACGACGGCGGCCACTCCCTGGTCGAGATGGTCCAGACCCCGGCCCAGCGCGAGATCCTCGGCCGCCTCACCGCCGTGATGTCCCTCCTGGAGGGCCACGCCGACTACGTGATGGACGGCGTCGGCCCGGACGTCGTGCCGACCGTGGCGGAGATCCGCGAGAAGTTCCAGCAGCGCCGCGCCAAGGGCGCCTCCCGCCTGGACATGGCCCTGCGCAAGCTGCTCGGCCTGGACGCCAAGCTGCGGCAGTACCGCGACGGTGAGCGCTTCGTGCGTGCGGTCGTCGAGCAGGTCGGCATGGACGGCTTCAACCGGGTGTGGACCTCGCCCAACACCCTCCCCACCAAGGCGGAGATCTCCAAGCCGGCGGACTGGATCGCACGGGTGCACCGCAGGGCCGAACCGTGATCACAGGTGCGAGGGCCGGGAAATGCGCGCCGCTGCATCCGGCCCATGGCAGGCGAACGCCACTTCAATCACTCGTCCGAGGGACCGTGAGCCATGCGTAGGCGTGCAATGCTCGGGGAACGGCCTGTTTCTGTCACCATCGACGCACTCTGAGTGACCGATATCGGGCTCACCCCCCGAAGACTCCGTGAAGGGAACCGGACATGGGTCCCCATCCTGCGGTCGCGGCGATACGCCTGGCGGTACGCCGCGTCCTCCACGACATCCTCGACGAACAGCTCTCGCCCCACCCCGCGCCGGCGCCCGCTTGGTCGGGCCCCCTGCCCGCGCGGCTCCCCGGGCAGCCCCCGCACGGCGCGCCGACGCCGGGCCCTGCCCGGGCGACCGCCCCGCAGGCCGCATCGGCCTCGCCTGCCGCCCAGGACACACCGGCCCCCCACGAGCGTCCGCCGTCGCCGCTCGTGCTCGTGGCCTGCTCCGGCGGCGCCGACTCCATGGCGCTCGCCTCCGCCCTCGCCTTCGAGGCCCCCAAACTCGGCATCCGGGCCGGCGGTGTCACCGTCGACCACGGCCTGCAAGCCGGCTCCGACCTGCGCGCCGAGGAGGTCGCCCAGCGGCTGCGCGGACTGGGCCTGGACCCGGTCGAGGCCGTCTCCGTCACCGTCGGCCGCGGGGGCGGGCCCGAAGCCGCCGCCCGCGACGCCCGCTACGCCGCCCTCGACGCCGCCGCCGAACGCCACGGCGCCCACGCCGTCCTGCTCGGCCACACCCGCGACGACCAGGCCGAGACGGTGCTCCTCGGCCTCGCCCGCGGCTCCGGTATCCGCTCCCTGTCGGGAATGGCCGCGGTCTCGGGGGCCGGCGGCCGTTACCGCCGCCCCTTCCTGGACATCGACCGGCAGACCGCCCGCAAGGGCTGCATGGTCCAGTCCCTGCCCGTCTGGGACGACCCGCACAACACCGACCCGGCCTACACCCGCTCCCGGCTGCGCCACGAGGGCCTCCCGGCCCTGGAGAAGGCCCTCGGCAAGGGCGTCGTGGAGGCCCTCGCGCGCACCGCCCAGCTCTCCCGCGACGACGCCGACGCCCTCGACGCCTGGGCCCGCCAGGCCGAGGCCACCGTCCGCGACGACGCCGGCCGCCTGGAGTGCGCCAAGCTGTACGCCCTGCCCCCCGCCGTACGCCGCCGCATCCTGCGCCGTGCCGCCATCGACGCCGGTGCTCCGGCCGGTTCGCTGTTCGCCCGGCACATCGAGGAAGTCGACCGGCTGATCACCGGTTGGCGCGGTCAGAAGGCCATCAACCTGCCCGGCAGGGTGGTCGCCCAGCGGCAGGGTGGCAGACTGGTGATTCGGCAAGGCTGAATCGGGACCCTTCGGCCGGCCCGCTGACGCGGAGTCCGGAGGAGGACCGTCAACGCCGGTGAGACGACCGAAAGTGATGCGGGTGGACGCGAAAGACATGGGTGCCGACCTCGAGAAGGTACTCATCACCAAGGAAGAGATCGACGCGAAGCTGGCCGAGCTGGCCGCGAAGATCGACGCGGAGTACGCGGGCAAGGACCTGCTGATCGTCGGCGTCCTCAAGGGCGCGGTGATGGTCATGGCGGACCTCGCCCGTGCGCTGTCCACCCCCGTCACCATGGACTGGATGGCCGTGTCCTCGTACGGCGCGGGCACCCAGTCCTCCGGCGTCGTGCGCATCCTCAAGGATCTCGACACCGACATCAAGGGCAGGCACGTCCTGATCGTCGAGGACATCATCGACTCCGGCCTGACCCTCTCCTGGCTGATCTCCAACCTCGGCTCCCGGGAGCCCGCCTCCCTGAAGGTGTGCACACTGCTGCGCAAGCCCGAGGCCGCGAAGGTCGCCATCGACGTGGAGTGGGTCGGGTTCGACATCCCCAGCGAGTTCGTCGTCGGCTATGGCCTGGACTACGCCGAGAAGTACCGGAACCTGCCGTTCGTCGGTACGCTCGCTCCCCACGTCTACGGCGGCTGACCCCTCAGGGCTCAAGCGCGGTACGTGATCGGGAACCCCGGCGGCACCGAAGCCGTTGGAGCAAGCAGACGGGTACGTCCGCCCTACGGTGCGGCATCGAGCCCCAATGCTGGGGTACCGTCAGAAGAACTGTCTTATCAAACTCACTGTGGCAGGAGGGACGGGGCGGCACCGCTCCGTATGGATGGACGTGAAGCGATACTTCCGTGGGCCGGTCATGTGGATCGTGCTGGCCGTCCTTGCCGTGGTCGTGTTGATGAATGTCGTCGGTCAGTCCGGCGGCTACAAGACGGTGGACACGGGCAAGGTCGTAGCGGCGATCAATGACAACAGGGTCCAGCAGGCCAAGCTGACCACGGGCGACGAGCAGACCATCAAGGTCGAGCTCAAGGACGGCCAGAAGGTCGACGGCAGCTCGAAGATCCAGGCGAGCTACATCGGCGACCAAGGCGTGACCATCGCCAACACGCTGCAGACCAAGTACCAGGACAAGCAGATCCCGAAGGGCTACACGGTCTCGCCGTCGAAGCAGAGCCCCTTCGTCGGCATCCTGCTCTCCCTGCTCCCCTTCGTTCTCATCGTGGTCGTCTTCCTGTTCCTGATGAACCAGATGCAGGGCGGCGGCTCCCGGGTGATGAACTTCGGCAAGTCGAAGGCCAAGCTCATCACCAAGGACACCCCGAAGACGACGTTCTCGGACGTGGCGGGCGCGGACGAGGCCGTCGAGGAGCTCCACGAGATCAAGGAGTTCCTCCAGGAGCCGGCCAAGTTCCAGGCCGTCGGGGCGAAGATCCCCAAGGGCGTGCTGCTCTACGGCCCGCCCGGCACCGGCAAGACCCTGCTCGCGCGTGCCGTCGCGGGCGAGGCCGGCGTCCCGTTCTACTCGATCTCCGGTTCCGACTTCGTCGAGATGTTCGTCGGCGTCGGCGCCTCCCGGGTCCGCGACCTGTTCGAGCAGGCCAAGGCGAACGCGCCGGCGATCGTCTTCGTCGACGAGATCGACGCGGTCGGCCGTCACCGCGGCGCCGGCCTCGGCGGCGGTCACGACGAGCGCGAGCAGACGCTGAACCAGCTGCTGGTCGAGATGGACGGCTTCGACGTCAAGGGCGGCGTGATCCTGATCGCGGCCACCAACCGGCCCGACATCCTCGACCCGGCGCTGCTGCGTCCGGGCCGGTTCGACCGCCAGATCGCCGTGGACCGCCCCGACATGCAGGGCCGTCTGGAGATCCTGAAGGTCCACCAGAAGGGCAAGCCGGTCGCGCCCGACGTCGACCTGTCCGCCGTCGCCCGCCGCACCCCCGGCTTCACGGGTGCCGATCTGTCCAACGTCCTGAACGAGGCCGCGCTGCTCACGGCCCGCAGCGACAAGAAGCTGATCGACAACCACATGCTGGACGAGGCGATCGACCGCGTGGTCGCGGGCCCGCAGAAGCGGACCCGGATCATGTCGGACAAGGAGAAGAAGATCACCGCGTACCACGAGGGCGGTCACGCCCTGGTCGCGGCGGCCTCGCCGAACTCCGACCCGGTCCACAAGATCACGATCCTGTCCCGCGGCCGGGCCCTCGGCTACACGATGGTCCTGCCCGACGAGGACAAGTACTCGACGACCCGCAACGAGATGCTGGACCAGCTCGCCTACATGCTGGGCGGTCGCGCGGCCGAGGAGCTGGTCTTCCACGACCCGACCACGGGCGCGGCGAACGACATCGAGAAGGCCACCACCACGGCCCGCGCGATGGTCACCCAGTACGGCATGACCGAGCGTCTCGGCGCGATCAAGTTCGGCGGCGACAACACCGAGCCGTTCCTCGGACGTGAGATGGCTCACCCACGCGACTACTCGGAAGAGGTCGCCGCGCTGGTGGACGAGGAAGTCAAGAAGCTCATCGAGAACGCGCACAACGAGGCCTGGGAGATCCTGGTCGAGAACCGCGACGTCCTCGACAACCTCGTCCTGGCCCTCCTGGAGAAGGAGACCCTGGGCAAGGAGGAGATCGCCGAGGTCTTCGCCCCGATCGTCAAGCGGCCGCCTCGGCCCGCCTGGACCGGCTCCTCCCGCCGCACCCCGTCCACCCGCCCGCCGGTGCTCTCCCCGAAGGAGCTCGCGCTGACGAACGGGGCCAACGGCTCGACGGCGGCGATCAGCACCGTCAAGTCCACGGCGACGGAACCCGCCCCGGCCACGGAGCAGGTGCCGGAGGACCGTCCGGACAACTGACCGGAGCCCGCTCCGGACGCCCAACGGCCCCGGAATGCATGCCGCGCCCCCCAGGTTCTAGCCTGGGGGGCGCGGCATTTCGCATGTCCGCAGATCAGACACACAGGAACGAGGCTTCACATGACCGACCCCGTGACGCTGGACGGCGAGGGCTTCCTCGGTGAGTTCGACGAGAAGCGCGCCGAGAACGCCGTACGCGAACTCCTCATCGCGGTCGGCGAGGACCCGGACCGTGAAGGCCTGCGGGAGACTCCGGCACGGGTGGCCCGGGCGTACAAGGAGATATTCGCGGGACTGTGGCAGCAGCCCGAGGACGTGCTGACGACGACGTTCGACCTCGGGCACGACGAGATGGTGCTGGTCAAGGACATCGAGGTGTTCTCGACCTGCGAGCACCACCTCGTACCGTTCCGCGGTGTCGCGCACGTCGGCTACATCCCGTCCACCAGCGGGAAGATCACGGGTCTTTCGAAGCTGGCCCGGCTCGTGGACGTCTACGCCCGCCGCCCGCAGGTGCAGGAGCGGCTCACCACCCAGATCGCGGACTCGCTGATGGAGATCCTGGAGCCGCGCGGGGTGATCGTCGTGGTGGAGTGCGAGCACATGTGCATGTCGATGCGGGGCATCCGCAAGCCCGGCGCGAAGACCATCACCTCGGCGGTGCGCGGTCAGCTGCGGGACGCGGCGACGCGGAACGAGGCGATGAGCCTCATCATGGCGCGCTGACGCGGACGGAGCGCACACGCCCGCCCGCTCACCCGCGTACGCCGCCCGCCGGGCTCAAGCGGTCGGTTCCGCCCCCGGCGGGTTCTGGTCATCGTCCTCCGGGAGTTTGCAGACCCGTTCGAGGAACAGGGCGGCCGCTATCACCGCGATGCCGGCGAGGACCGAGAAGCCGGCGTAGACGGCCTGGTCGCGACGGGCCGGGATGTCGAGGAGTTCCAGCAGGGCGACGCCCGTGCCGCCGTACATGCCGGCGACGAGGGCGGCGACCAGGGCGCTGGCCTGACCGAAGACGACCGCGCGGGCGGCCATCATGGGGTCGACGCCCTTGGCGCCGGGCCGGCGCTCGCGCTGGGCCTTCAGCCGGGCCCGCAGGGAGAGCGCCGTGGACAGGAGGACCGCGGCGATCAGGGCGAGGACGATGGGGGCGGCCAGCGGGACGCCGGGGAGTGTCCCCACCGCGTTCCACAGCCGGGCGCCCGCCCAGGACAGCACTCCGGCGACGACGAACACGCCTGCCAGCACCCTGATATGCAGCTCTCTCACGGTGTCCCTTCAGCTCCCCCGGACCGAGGCCGGTCGCAGACCTTGCGTCGCCCTGACCTTAACGACTACTCGGGCAGCCGGAGTTCCAGGTCCGCCCGGGGCTCGACGCCCTCCCGGGTGAGCGCGGTCAGCAGATTAGCCACCGCGCCCCGGCCCGGGAGCTGTGCGTCCGGGTCCACGTCGTACCACGGGGCGAGGACGAAGGCGCGTTCGTGGGCGCGCGGGTGAGGGAGCGTGAGGAGCGGATCGTCGGAGACGGTCTCCGCGTAGGCGACGATGTCGACGTCGATCGTGCGCGGCCCCCAGCGCTCGTCGCGGACCCGGCTGAAGGCCTCCTCGACGGCGTGGGCGCGCTCCAGCAGCGAGGACGGCGGCAGCGTGGTCTTGAGGACCACCACCGCGTTGAGGTACGACGGCTGGCTGCCGGGCTCGACGCCCCACGGCTCCGTCTCGTAGACCGGGGAGACGGCCTTGACGCGGACGCCGGGCGTGTCCTCCAGGGCGTCGACGGCCCCCTGGAGGGTCTCCAGGCGGTTGCCGAGGTTGGAGCCGATCGAGATCACGGCTCGCTTGGGGTTCTGCAGAGTGGTGTCCGCGGCGTCGACCTTCTCGACGACCGAGGCGGGCACCGGCTGGACGGTCGGGTCGGTGGGCCCTTTGGTGAAAGGCGCGTTCATACTCGGCTCCGGGTGATGGTGACGGTCACGTCGTCGAAGGGAACGGTGATCGGGGCGTCCGGCTTGTGGACGCAGACCTCGACCTCCAGGACCCCGTCGTGCTTCAGACAGACCTGGGAGATGCGCTCGGCGAGCGTCTCGATGAGGTTCACGGGCTCGCCCTCCACCACGGCCACGACCTCCTCGGCCACGATGCCGTAGTGCACGGTCTTCGCCAGGTCGTCGTCGGCCGCGGCCGGCCGGGTGTCGACTCCCAGGACGATGTCCACGAGGAAGGTCTGGCCCTCCTCGCGTTCCTTGGGGAACACACCGTGGTGCCCGCGGGCCCTCAGGCCGCGCAGCGCGACACGATCCACGCGAATCACTCCTGCAATCGTCGGCGGCGGCCGGTCCTTGCCGCGTGCGGGCGGCACACCGGCCTGGCATGAATCTACCTGCGGGCACTGACGGAGCCGGGCCGCGGGGAGGCGGGGGCGCCCGGGCCCGGCAGGTTTCACCGTGTGTTTCCCCTGGAGAACCCGGTTGCTCACGGACCGGTGGGCGGCCCTTTTCCCGAAGTCCGTGATTCCGGCCACTCCGCGTTCCTGCTCCAGCGCCTACCCACTCAGGCGGGCGTGTCGTCGTCCTCGGCGCCGTCGTTTTCGGCCAGAACGGGAGAGGCGTGGTGGGACCAGAGTTTCCATCCCGGACCGGTGCGACGGAAGACGTTGGTGGCGACGACGAGCTGTCCCACCAGCGGGCCGAGTTCGCCGCCGGCCGCGGGGGCGGGGCCGCCGCTGAGGATGTTCTCGGTGCAGGTCACCAGGGCGGTGTCACCGGTCACCGAGACGTGCACGTCGGTCAGGAAGAACTGGATGTAGTCGGTGTTCGCCATGATCAGCGCGTAGGAGCGCAGCACCTCCCCGCGTCCGGTGAGCACCGGCCAGCCGGGGTGCACGCACGAGATCACGCCGGTGTCGGCCGGGTCGTGGTACTCCTCGTCGACGCCCAGGTCGGAGGGGGTGAGCCAGAGCGCGGACAACTCCTCGAAGTCACCCCGCTCCACGGCCTCGTAGTAGGCGGTGTTGGCGGCCTCCACCTGTTCGACGTCAGTGTGGGGCGCGCTCACCGCTCTCCTTCGGCGGGGCCGTGCGCACCACGTCTGCCGTCCGCCTGCCCGTCACCGGAGGGGTGCGCGCGGTCCTCCGGCGCGCTCGCGGGAGTGCGTGCCTCTTCCACGGCGCGGGCGACGCGTACCGCGTCCGCCGTCGCGCGGACCTCGTGGACGCGCACGGCCCAGGCGCCGGCGTGCGCGGCGAGGGCGGAGACGGCGGCGGTGGCGGCGTCGCGCTCGCGCGCGGGCGGGGGCGCGCCCTCC
This sequence comes from Streptomyces sp. NPDC093064, assembly GCF_044754605.1. Classification (NCBI taxonomy): domain Bacteria; kingdom Bacillati; phylum Actinomycetota; class Actinomycetes; order Kitasatosporales; family Streptomycetaceae; genus Streptomyces; species Streptomyces sp. NPDC093064. The sequence continues at coordinate 56,061 of NZ_JBIVPK010000037.1, read as the reverse complement.
GGGCCGGCCAGCACCCGCCCGAGGAACCGCTTGCGGGAGGCGGCGACCAGCACGGGGTGGCCGAGCCCGCGCAGGCGGTCGAGGTGGGCCAGGAGCGTGAGGTCGTGCCCGGCCTCCTTGGAGAAGCCGAGACCGGGGTCGACGACGACGCGGTCGGCGGCGATCCCGCCCTCCAGGACGGCCTCCACGCGCGCGTGCAGCTCGTCGACGACCTCGGAGACGACGTCCTCGTACACCCCGCGGACGTTGCCGCCCTCCAGGAAGCCGCGCCAGTGCATCACGACGAAGGGGGCGTCCGCGTCCGCGACCACGGGAATCATGGCGGGGTCCGCGAGACCGCCGCTGACGTCGTTGACGAGAGCGGCGCCGGCCGCGAGGGCCTGCTCGGCGACGCGGGCGCGCATGGTGTCGACGGAGATCGTGACGCCCTCGGCGGCGAGGCCGCGCACCACGGGGATGACCCGCCGCAGTTCCTCGTCCTCGTCGACGCGGGTGGCGCCGGGCCGGGTGGACTCGCCGCCGACGTCGATCAGGTCCGCGCCCTGGGCGACCAGGTCCAGGCCGTGCTTGACGGCGGTGGTCGTGTCGAACCAGCGGCCTCCGTCGGAGAAGGAGTCGGGGGTCACGTTCACGACCCCCATCACCGCGCACCGGCCCCACGTCGGAAGGCCCGCCACGCGGCCGCGCCCGCTGAAGTTGCTCATACGCTCAGCGTAGGCCCCGTCCCTGGCCCCCTCGTGCTGTGGCCCGGACGGAACCTCCCTGTACTGGAGGGGGTGGGAGGTCCGCCCGGGCCGGTCCGGGGTCATGCTGCGCGCATGTCCCCTTCCGCCACCGAGTGCGCGCAGGGGCTCTGGGCGGCGGAGCGGCGGCGCAGGAAGCGCGGCAGCGGCAGGGCGAGGTCGACGAAGCCCTCGGCCTGCATGGCGGCGAAGCCGATGCGGGGCAGGTCCGAGGAGGCGCGGTAGACGACGAACCGCGGCTCCCAGCGGGGCTGGAACTTGGCGTTGAACTTGTACAGCGACTCGATCTGGAACCAGCGGGAGAGGAAGACCAGCAGCCCGCGCCAGGCGCGCAGCACCGGGCCCGCGCCGATCTTCTCGCCCCGCGCCAGCGCCGAGCGGAACATCGCGAAGTTCAGGGATATGCGGGTGATGCCGAGCTTGGGGGCGGCCTGGAGCGCCGCCACGATCAGCAGTTCGTTCATGCCGGGGTCGGCCGAGCGGTCGCGCCGCATCAGGTCCAGGGACACGCCGTCCCCGCCCCACGGCACGAAGTGCAGGATCGCCTTCAGGTCGCCGTACTCGCCCGGCTCCGCGTCCTGCTTGTGGGCGGTGGCGATGAGGCACTCGCCGTCGGCCGGGTCGCCGATCCGGCCGAGCGCCATGGAGAAGCCGCGTTCGGTGTCGGTGCCGCGCCAGTCCTCGGCGGCCCGCCGGACGCGCTCCAGCTCGGTGCCGCCGAGGTCACGGATGCGCCGCACCCGGGTTTCGTAGCCGGCTCGCTCGATGCGCTTGACCATCTGGCGGACGTTGCGCATCGCGCGTCCGGCGAGCGAGAAATCCGAGACGTCGACCACCGCCTCGTCGCCCAGTTCCAGGGCGTCCAGACCGGTCTCCCGGGTCCACACCTCGCCGCCGGTCTCGGAGCAGCCCATCACGGCGGGCGTCCACGAGTGGGCCTTGGCCTCGTCCATGAAGCGCTCGATGGCGCCCGGCCAGGCCTCGACGTCGCCGATGGGGTCGCCGCTGGCGAGCATCACGCCGGAGACGACGCGGTACGTCACCGCCGCCTTGCCGCTGGGGGAGAACACGACCGCCTTGTCGCGGCGCAGCGCGAAGTGGCCGAGGGAGTCGCGGCCGCCGTGCCGGGCCAGCAGCTCGCGCAGCCGGGTCTCGTCCTCCTCGGTCAGACGCGCCGCCGGGTGCTCGGGCCGGAAGGCCAGGTAGGCGGTGGTGACGGCGGTGAGCCAGCCGAGGGCGCCGAGGGAGAAGGCGACCGTCCAGGAGGTGTTGCCCCGGTAGTCCACCGGGCCCTCGAAGCCGATCAGGCCGTAGACGACATGGGTCAGCCGGTCCGCCACGCTGGGGTCGCCGACCATGCGGTGCGTGTGCACGCTGACGATGATCATGCCCAGGGCCAGTGAGCCGGCGCTCATCAGGACGAAGTTGGCCAGTGCCCGCCAGCGGCTGCGCGGGTCCGGCAGCGCGGCGAACTCGCCGCGGTGGATCAGCAGCGGCGCGAGCAGCGCCAGCGAGATGACCACCCCGACGATCGAGTGCCGGTAGACGAACTCCGCCGCCGCACCGGCCGGCAGCAGGACCACGGCCGAGCGCCAGGCCCGGCGCTTGCGCCGTCTCAGGCCGTGCGCGAGCAGCAGCAACAGCACGCCCACGCTGAGCGAGAGCGCCGCGGCGAACGGGCCGAACGAGCCCGGCAGCACCTCGGCCAGGGCGTGCATGCGGCTGTGCCGGAAGCGCGGGAAGACGCCCGCGGCGATGTCCAGGAGACCGACGACCGCGCAGGCCCTGCCGACCAGTACGGGGACCGCCTCGGGGCGCGGGCCGCGGAGTATGCGCCGCATCCTGCTCGATCGGTCCGGAACCCCGTCCGACATTTCCCCATCTACCCTGACAGACATCGCATCCCATAGTTCTGCGAGAAACCTTGAATCCGGTGCCGATCCGGGCATCCGGCGACATTGCGCCCTCTAGGACGGTGTCTCGGGGGAGAAGGTTCACTCCCCAACGGAAAGTCGGGTCAAAGGGCAGGGAAAGCCCAGGGCAAGCCCTCGCAAGGAAGCGTCGGCGGGCCCTGGGCGGGAAGCGCAGGCGGGAAAAGCCCATGGGTCTCATGAGCAACAAAGTGCTGGCACTGGCGATCCTCTGCGCCGTGCTGCTGTTCGTCGGCACGGTGTGGTTCTGGCCGAGTCTGGCCCGCGGTACCTGGCGCGCGGTGACCGGACGCGTCGGCATGCTGCTGGCCACGCAGGTGGCGATCTTCGCCTGCGTCGGACTCGCCGCCAACCAGGCATTCGGCTTCTACGCCAGCTGGGCGGATCTGTTCGGGCAGGAGAACGCGCCCGGAGTTGTCATGGACAACACGGCACACGGCCGCACCGGCGGACCCCTCCAGGTGATCGGCACCCAGCAGGTGCGGCTGGGCAACGGCGACCGGCCGGACGTCTCCGGTCAGATCCAGAAGGTCAGCATCGTGGGCCGTACGACGCACCTCGCCGCGCCCGCGTTCGTCTACCTGCCCCCGGAGTACTTCCAGCCGCAGTACCGGACCCGTACCTTCCCGGCGGCCGTGGTCCTCACCGGCTACCCGGGCACCGCGCAGGCGCTGGTCAGCAAGCTGCGCTACCCGCACACCGCACAGGAACTCGCCAGGACCGGGCGGATGCAGCCGATGATCCTGGTGATGCTGCGGCCCTCGGTGGCGCCGCCGCGTGACACGGAGTGCGTGGACGTCCCGGGCGGCCCGCAGACCGAGTCGTTCTTCGCCAAGGATCTGCCGGACGCGGTTCTCGCGCACTACCGGGTCGGAAAGAAACCGGGCAGTTGGGGCATCGTCGGCGACTCCACGGGCGGTTACTGCGCGCTGAAACTCGCCCTGCACCATCCCGAGGTGTATGCCGCGGGCGCGGGCCTGTCCCCGTACTACAAGGCGCCCACCGACCCGACCACAGGTGATCTTTTTCAAGGGGACAGGAATCTGCGGAACCGTGCCGATCTGATGTGGAGCATCAAGCACCTGAAGGCGCCCGACACTTCGCTGCTCGTCACCAGCAGCAAGCTCGGCGAGACCAACTACAAGTCGACGCTCAGGTTCATCGACGCCGTGAAGGCGACGAACAAGACGCGTATCGCGTCCATCATCCTCGACAGCGGTGGCCACAACTTCAACACCTGGCGGCGCGAGATCCCGGCGACGCTGCAGTGGATGAGCGGCCTGCTCGGCGACCGCTGAAAATGATCTTGTTGAAACGGCGGCGGAAGTGCGGGAAGACGAGCGGGCCGGAGCAACGGAAGGCGAGGGAAGAGGTGGAGGAAAACGCGGCCGGAACTCCCTGTGACGCATGAAGGTTTCGTTATGGCTGTCTTTTTGCGGGGCGGCCCGGCATGATTCGCGTACGCGCGGTAAGTTTCTGGCCATGCCACGTGGACGTCACCGCCATTCCCCACCCCTGCACAGGCTGTTGCCTTCCTCGGCGATCGCCGGCGTCGCTGTCGTCTGCGCCCTTGGTCCCTGGGCGTTCACGGACGCGGTGGTGCTGCGGTTGCTCGCCGGGACCGCCGCGGTGACCGCTGTTCTCGGCGCGTTCGTCATGCGTCGCTGGGACGCGCAGGCCGGACGGCGGGTGGCCGACCTCACGCGCGCGCGTGCGAGCGACGAGTGGCGATTCGAGGAACGGGTCGCCGAACTCGAGACCGACCTCGAGGAGTCGCGCGAACTGCGCGGCCGCCTCGAGCAGAAGCTGCGCGCCAAGCGCACGGAGCTCGCGGGACTGCGCAACGAGCACGCGTCGCTGCTTCGGCGGTACGCCACGGCGGAGACCGAGCGCGCGAGCGCGCTGGAGGGCCGTCGCCTGCTGGAGATCGAGTCCGGCTCCGAGATGCTCGCGCTGCCCGCCGCGCCGACGGCCGCCCCGGACACCGCGGTCACGGAGACGCACGAGTCCGCGGCCCCCGCGACCGGGCCCATCGAGAAGAAGCCGGGGTCCGCGGCCGCCGCCGTGTTCTCCCCGGAGGGGTCCGAGCTGTACCTGCGTGCCGAGGCCGCGCTGTCGCGGTTGGGCAAGGGCGGCGCCCGGGCGGCGCGGACGGACGAGGCCGCGAAGGCGGGCTCCTCCGAGGAAGCTGACACGGCGTCGGAGACCGACCCGGTGCGGGAATCGGCCGTGACGGCGGACGGCGACGCCGACCCGGATCCCGCGCGGGAGGCCGGGACGGGCGAGACGCCCGAGCACGCGGCCGCCACGACCGAGACGACCGAGACGACCGAGGCGACCGAGACGGCCGGCCCGAGTGACCCTGCCGAGGCGACCGGGGTGGCCGAAGCCGTCGAACCCGTCGAACCCGCCGGACCCGCCGACCGGTCCACCGCCGCCGATCCGGGCGAGCAGGCCGCATCGGCCCCCTCCGCCGCGGCGATCGAGCCGGCGAAGGCCGCGCCGCAACTGCCCTCCGGGCACTTCACCGTGCCGACCGCGGTGGCCGTCGTACCGGCCGCGCCCACGCGGCGCCCGCTGGTCGAGGGCGGATTCGACTTCTTCGGCACGAAGAAGGACGCGGCGGACACCGAGCCGGGCACTGTCCGGAACGACGACTTCGCCGACGTCGTGGGCCAGGAGGCGCTCGCCCTGCACAAGGCCGAGGCCGAGTCCCAGTACAAGCCGGCCGACGCCGACGCGCCGGCCGCCGGCCGTCAGATCATCGACCTGACGGCCCACGACGAGACGGAGCGGATCGACCTTCCGGGGCTGCGCACCGCGGCCTCCTGACGGCCGCTTCCCCCGTCACGCCACACCACGCCACACCGCGACGCCGGGCGCCCGCCCGGCGTCGCACTCATGTCATCCACCGGGCCCGTCGTCCGCCGGTCAGGTCATCCACCGGTCCGGTCGTGCGCTCCGGCGTCCCGTGCGCGACCTCTCCGCCTGGGCCCGGAGCAGCCGGGCCGCCTCCTGAGCGTCCCGCAGGCGGGCCGTCACGGTCTTGTCGGCCCCGTTGTCCACGTGCACGCCGGCGAGGCCCCACACACGCTGCCAGGGCCCCTGCCGCAGCCGTACGCTCTGCACCTTCGCGTGCGGCACCAGCGCGAGCCGGCGCCGCAGCAGTCCGTGCCGCGCGGCGAACACCGCGTCGGTGACGGCGATCCCGTGCCCGCGCCACCACACCGGCGCGCACCACCGGGCGCGCCGCGGCGGCCGGAGCAGGTCGGCGGCCTGCGGCACCGTCACCCCGGGCAGGACCCGGGCGATCACCGACTCGGCGACCTCCCGCGGAGCGACCGGCAGCAGCACGGAGTTCGACGACCCGGCGACGTCCAGCTCGACCCGCACCCAGCCGCGCCACCGCCACAGCAGCGGTTCCACGATCCGAACGGTCTGCACCCGCCCCGGCGGCACCGTCTCGTGCGTGCGGTCCAGCAGTCCCCGGTCGATCCGCAGCCCGTCGGGCGATTCGCTCACCAGCCAGTCGTACTCGGCGGCGAAGCGCCCCGCGCTGTTCGCCACGGCGCTGCCGAGCAGCGGCAGGACGGCGGCGAGCACCGTCCACAGGCTGTGGGTGGCCAGCCACAGCAGCGGCGGTACGACGACCGCGGCGACCAGCGATCCCCAGGTCGCGCCGGTCAGCAGCAGCGAGACGGCGATCACGCGCCCGGGTACGCGGACCACCTCCCGCGCGGGTGCCTCGCCGACCTCGTGTGCCGTCTCGGGCGCGAACCCGGCCGCGCGCGCGAGCAGTTCGGCGCGCAGCGCCCGGGCCTCCTCCTCGCCGAGGAAGGCGAGTTCGTCCTTCTTGTCCGTCCCTATGACGTCGATTTTCAGCTTGGCCACGCCCGCGACCCGTGCGAGCAGCGGCCGGGTGACGTCGACGGCCTGGATCCGCTCCAGCCGGATGTGCGCGGTGCGGCGGAAGAACAGCCCGGTACGGATGCGCAGTTCGGAGCCGGTCACCGCGAAGTGCGTGAACCACCACGACAGGAAGCCGTAGAGGGCGGCTGCGGGTATGACGACCGCGAGCCCGATCAGCAGCGTGGTGGTCGTCAGCCGCGTCAGGTGCCGCTGCGTCTGGTCGGGGTCGTGTACGGCCCAGCCCGCGAGCACGGCGACCGGCGCCCACGCCCGTCTCAGGGGCGTGACGGGATGCAGCCGCCGCTCGGTCACGGGCCGCCCGTCGCGCACGGCCGCGTCGCTCGCGGCTTTCTCGGACATGTCCCCGTCGCTCACGGCCTCTTCGGGTACGGCTTCTCCGCGCTGGGCTTCTCCGTGTACGGCCTCTTCGCGTATGGCCTCTTCGTCCTCCGCCGCCGTCACAGCCCCGCCGATCGTGCCTCGCCGAGTTCGGTGAGCCGGTCGCGCAGCCGTTCGGCCTCGGCCGGGTCGAGGCCGGGGATGGTCGCGTCGGTCGCGGCGGCGGCCGTGTGCAGCTGCACGGTGGCCAGCCCGAAGTGCCGCTCGACGGGTCCGGAGGTGACCTCGACCAGCTGCATCCGCCCGTAGGGCACGACGGTCTCCCCGCGCCACAGCACGCCCCGGCTGATCAGCAGGTCGTCGGCGCGCTCGGTGTAGCGCCACGAGCGCCAGTTGCGGCCGAGCAGCACCCAGCCCCACGCCATCACCGCCAGCGGCAGCAGTGCGAACGCCGACCAGGCGGGACCGGCCAGCAGGCCCGGCAGCAGCCCCGCGGCCAGGGCGAACAGGCCCATCCACACCACCAGCAGCAGCCGGCGCATCCGCAGCAGGCCGCGCGGCAGCGCCCTCCACGCCGGCCCGCCCTCGGCCGCCGCCCGTTCGTCCTCCGGGATCCCCGTTTCCATGAGGCAAGCGTACGTACGAGAGACTGTGTCCATGACTCCCACGACGGAGACCACGGTCGGGATCGGCGGCGCCGCGGAGAGCACCGACATGGTGCTCAACATCGGGCCCCAGCACCCGTCCACGCACGGTGTTCTGCGGCTGAAGCTGGTGCTGGACGGCGAGCGCATCCTGCGCGCCGAGCCGGTGATCGGCTATATGCACCGCGGCGCGGAGAAGCTGTTCGAGGCACGGGACTACCGCCAGATCGTCATGCTGGCCAACCGCCACGACTGGCTGTCGGCCTTCTCGAACGAGCTGGGCGTGGTCCTCGCCGTGGAGCGGATGCTCGGCATGGAGGTGCCCGCGCGCGCGGTGTGGACGCGCACCCTGCTCGCCGAGCTGAACCGGGTGCTCAACCACCTGATGTTCCTCGGCTCCTACCCGCTGGAACTGGGCGGCATCACCCCGGTCTTCTACGCGTTCCGGGAACGCGAGGTCCTCCAGAACGTCATGGAGGAGGTCTCCGGCGGCCGGATGCACTACATGTTCAACCGGGTCGGCGGCCTGAAGGAGGACCTGCCGGCCGGCTGGGCCGCGCGCGCGCGTGCCGCGGTGGCCGCCGTGCGCTCGCGCATGGACGTCTTCGACGACCTGGTGCTCGGCAACGAGATCTTCCGGGGCCGCACCCGGGGCGTGGGCGTCCTCTCGCCGCGGGCCGTGCACGCCTACGGCGTGAGCGGTCCCATCGCGCGCGCCTCGGGCGTCGACTTCGACCTGCGCCGCGACGAGCCGTACCTGGCGTACGGTGAGGTGCAGGACACCCTGAAGGTGGTCACCCGGCAGGAGGGCGACTGCCTGGCCCGCTTCGAGTGCCTGCTGGAGCAGACCCACAACGCGCTGGACCTCGCCGACGCCTGTCTGGACCGGCTGGCCGAGCTGCCGCCCGGCCCGATCAACCAGCGGCTGCCGAAGGTCCTCAAGGCACCCGAGGGGCACACGTACGCGTGGACCGAGAACCCGCTCGGGATCAACGGCTACTACCTGGTCAGCAAGGGGGAGAAGACCCCGTACCGGCTGAAGCTGCGCTCGGCGTCGTACAACAACATCCAGGTGCTCACCGAACTGCTGCCGGGCACGCTCGTGGCGGACATGGTGGCCATCCTGGGGTCAATGTTCTTCGTGGTCGGGGACATCGACAAGTAGGGCCGCCGCGTCCGCCTCCGCGAGGCCGACGGGCTGCACCAGCCAGCCGAATTCGCCGAGCCCACCCGCCGCGGTGAGTTCGGAGGCCTCCCCGGCGCGCGCGAGGGCGCGTACGTACTCCGAGGGGCGCGTGGAGGCGAGAGCGAGCGGGGGCCGTACGCCGGTGACTCCCAGGGCGTGCAGGGCCTCGCGCTGGGTCAGCAGCCGGGCGCCCGGAGGCGCGCACGCGGCGCACGCGTCCAGCGCCACATGCGCCGTGATGTCGCACGACCCGTCCGGCACCGGCGCCGTCTCCCGGCCCTCCCGGAAGCCGGTGAGCGTTCCGAAGGGCGGTCGCGCGCCGGCCGTGTGCGCGTAGTCGACGGCGACCGCGAGGCCCCGTTCGACGTGCGAGACCGCGTCGGCCCAGGCGGCGTCGCGGGGCAGCCCGATCTCCGCGCGCAGGCCCTGCTCGGCGGGCAGCGGCCACCACCGGGCCAGCCACCGCGCCTGCGCCTGCGACACCGGCTCCCCGAGCCGTTCCGCGCCGTCCCGCCGGACCAGGACCCGCCGGGGCACGCCCGCGGAGTCCACCTCCGCGACCTCCAGCGGCACGTTGTCCAGCCACTCGTTGGCGAACAGCAGCCCGGTGATCCCCCGCGGGGCCTGCCCCGACCATGCGATCCGGTCGTCCAGTCCCTCCGGCCGGGCGGCGATCTCGACCGCGTGCACGCGCGTGCGTGCCGCCACGTCCGCAGGCAGCGCGGCGAGCACGCCCGTGGCCAGCTCGCCCCGCCCGGCCGCCATGTCGACGAAGTCGAGCGTCGCCGGGCGGCCCAGTGCCCGGTCGACCCGGCACAGCAGCCGCGCCACGGCCACCGCGAACAGCGGCGAGGCGTGCACGGACGTACGGAAGTGACCGGCCGGGCCCTCGGGCCGCCGGTAGAAGCCGTCCGGCCCGTACAGGGCCTCCTCGGTCGCCGCCCGCCAGCCGCGCCACTCCTCGGCCCGGCCCTCCGCCGCGCTCTGCGCCGTGGTGCGCCGGGTGCTGTCGGCCGTGGTGCGCGCGGTGCTGTCCGCCGTGTCGTCCGCCACCCCGACAGACTAGGGTCCGCCCGGCGGAGCGAGGCGCACAAGTGATCACTGCCTCCACCTTGGGGAGTACGAGGGGCCCGTGCGGATCGGCCCTTCGGTTGACCCCCGCACCTGTGCCGCTTCCCTACTCTGGGTTACGTGCAGCGCCTCTATGACTTCCTCCGCAGGCACCCGATGTGGGTGGACGGCTCCTGGGCCCTCATCCTCCTCGGGCTTTCCGGCGTGAGCGTGTCGCGCATCAACGGGGCGCCCGGCCACCACGGTTCGGTCGGCGCGGCCCTCGCGCTGTCCTTCGTGCTGTGCGTGGTCGTCGCACTGCGCCGCCGGATGCCGGAGAAGATGCTGGTGCTGGCGGGCGCGGCGGGTGTGGCGCAGCTCGTCCTGGACGTCGAGACGATGGTCGCCAACTTCGCCATGCTGGTGATCATCTACACGGTCGCCGCGATAGGCGCCCGCTGGGCCTCCCGGTTCGCCCTGGCCGGCGGGCTGTGCGCGGCGACCCTCGCGCAGATGCGCTGGCCGCAGCACGACGCGAGCGCCCTGGGCAACGTCGCGATAACCGTCTTCCAGACGGTGCCGTTCGCCCTCGCCTGGGTGCTCGGCGACTCCATGCGCACCCGCCGCGCCTACTTCGCGCAGCTGGAGGAGCGCGCCGCCCGTCTGGAGAAGGAACGCGAGGCGCAGTCCAAGGTCGCGGTCGCCGCCGAGCGCGCCCGGATCGCGCGCGAGCTGCACGATGTGGTCGCGCACAACGTGTCGGTGATGGTGGTGCAGGCAGACGGCGCCGCCTACGTCCTGGACGCCGCGCCCGACCAGGCCAAGAAGGCCTTGGAGACGATCTCCTCCACCGGCCGCCAGGCCCTCGCCGAGATGCGCCGCCTGCTGGGCGTGCTGCGCACCGGCGAGCACCAGGAGAGCGGCGAGTACGTGCCGCAGCCCGACGTCGACCAGATCGAGGACCTTGTCGAGCAGTGCCGGGGCTCCGGACTGCCCGTCGACTTCAGGATCGAGGGCACCCCGCGCCCGCTGCCCAGCGGGGTCGAGCTCACCGCGTACCGCATCGTGCAGGAGGCCCTCACCAACACCCGCAAGCACGGCGGGCCCAACACGGGCGCGAGCGTGCGCCTGGTCTACTTCGACGACGGCCTCGGACTGCTTGTCGAGGACGACGGCAAGGGCGCGCCGCACGAGCTGTACGAGGAGGGCGGCGCCGACGGCGAGGGGCACGGCCTGATCGGCATGCGCGAACGCGTCGGCATGGTGGGCGGCACCCTGGACGCGGGTCCGCGCCCCGGCGGAGGCTTCCGCATCAGCGCCCTGCTGCCGCTCAAACCGGTGCACTGACGCCGGCGCACACCCCGCCGGCACCTGTCACACACCCGCCCGACCCGCCGATGACGAACGGAAGAGGACCCCGATGACGATCCGCGTGATGCTCGTGGACGACCAGGTGCTGCTGCGCACCGGATTCCGGATGGTGCTCGCCGCCCAGCCGGACATGGAGGTCGTCGCGGAGGCGGGCGACGGCGTCGAGGCCCTCCAGGTGCTGCGCGCCACCGCTGTCGACGTGGTGCTGATGGACGTGCGCATGCCGAAGCTGGACGGTGTGGAGGCCACCCGCCGCATCTGCTCCGAGCCCGACCCGCCGAAGGTGCTCATCCTGACCACCTTCGACCTCGACGAGTACGCCTTCTCCGGACTGAAGGCGGGCGCCTCCGGGTTCATGCTCAAGGATGTGCCGCCCGGCGACCTGCTCGCCGCGATCCGCTCCGTGCACAGCGGCGACGCCGTCGTCGCGCCCTCCACCACCCGCCGACTGCTCGACCGGTTCGCCCCGATGCTGCCCACGGCCGGCAAGGAGCCCCAGCACAAGGAGCTCCAGCGGCTCACCGAGCGCGAGCGCGAGGTCATGGTCCTGGTCGCGCAGGGCATGTCGAACGGCGAGATCGCCGCCCGGCTGGTGCTGTCCGAGGCGACGGTGAAGACCCACGTGGGGCGCATCCTGACCAAGCTGGGGCTGAGGGACCGGGTGCAGGTGGTGGTCCTGGCCTACGAGACGGGACTCGTCCGGGCCGGCGGACACGGCTGAACGGCGTACGCGGCCGTCGGTAGGGTCTGCGCATGCTCCTGTGGATCAACGGCCCCTTCGGGGGCGGCAAGACACAGACCGCACACGAGATCCAGCGCCGTCTGCCCGGCAGCGTCGTCTGCGATCCCGAGCACGCCGGGTTCGGCCTGCGCCGCATGCTGCCACCCGAACTGCGCGCGGACTTCAGGGACTTGGCGGCCTGGCGGCAAGGGGTGGTGGAAGTCCTGGACCTGGCCCTCACCCGGCACGAGGGGGTCGTGATCGCCCCCATGACCGTCACGGACTCCGGCCAGTTCGCCGAGACCGTCGGGCGGCTGCGCGAACTGGGGCACGAGGTACGGCACTTCGCACTCCTCGCGGATCGCGAGACCGTTCTGAAGCGGCTGCGGGAGCGCGGGTTCGGGCACCTCGTCGGGTATGTAGCCGGGAAGAACTCCGCTCTGGGCCGGGAGAGCTGGGCCGTTCAGCAGCTCGACGGCTGCCTCGAGCGGTTGCGCGAGCCGGAGTTCGCCGAGCACCTGTGGACCGACCACTCGACCGTGCCGAAGACCGCGGACCGGATCGCCGTCCTGGCCGGCCTCACGCTGCGGCCCAACACCGAGGGCCCGCTGCGGACACGGCTGCGGCAGGCGAGGGTCGGCGTCCGGCACATCCGGTTCGACTGACCCCGCCGCACGCCCGACCCCGGATCCGGTGACCAGTGCTGCGACCGGAAAGGTTCACCGTCACTAGCGGAGCACGCCTTCGAGGAAGTCGCTGCCCAGCCGGGCGACCGTCGCGACGTCCAGCTGGTGCAGCACGTACCGCCCCCGGCGCCGGGTGGTGACCAGGCCCGCCTTCTTCAGCAGGCTCAGGTGCCGGGATATCTCCGGCGCGGTCATGCCGTGCACCTGGGCCAGCTCGCTGGTGGTGAACGCGCTGCGGGCCAGGCTGCGGCACAGCCGCATCCGCACCGGGTGGGACAGGGCGGTCATCCGCAGGGTCAGCTGCTCCACCGAGGGCGGGGCGGCGAGCTCAGGGGAGCCGACCGGGTAGTGCAGCACCGGCTGCCAGCTGTACCGGTGCAGCACCATGAGGTGGGGCCAGCCCAGGCTCGTCGGCACGAGGAGCAGGCCGCCCTCCGCCGTGGCCGTGCGGCCCTCGCCCAGTTTGTCGACGGTGATCCGGCCGGCCGCCTCGTCGAGCGTCACTGCCGGGGACACCGCCGCAAGGGCCTCGGCCAGGCCCTTGCGGCGCAGCAGCTCCGTCTTGTGCCGGGTGTCGGCCGCGAGCTGGTGGCGCAGCCGGGACCAGGTCTGCGCGAAGAACGCCTCGTCGCAGTCCTCGAGGAACTGCCGCAGCCAGGCCCTGATGCGCGGCGGGTCGGCCAGCAGCCGCTCGGTGAAGCGCACCTGCTGCGGCCCGCGCGCGGCGGCCAGCTCCACCGCGCGGCGGCGAAGACCGGCGTCGGCGAGCGGTCCCGGGCCCGGCAGGCCGTACGGCAGGGCGCAGGTGAACTCCAGGGCGGCGTCCACGAACTGCTCGTCGGACAGCTTGTCGAGGATGTCCAGCTCGTCGGCGAGCGTCGCGCCGGGGAGCGTGGAGCCGCCGGGCACGCCCGCGGACGGCAGGAAGAGGTCGGAGAACGTCGTCCGCCACAGGAAGTCCGCCTCGCACATCCGGTCGGCCAGGTGCGAGTCGAGCCGGGCGGTGACGCCGGTGACCCAGCCCTGCAGACCGGGGTGGTGCCCCGGCTCCGACAGCGCGTGCAGCGCCATGCAGAGCTCGGCCAGGGGCGCGGGCACGACGGCGACCTTCTCCGGCCGCAGCCCCGCGATATCGATCCGCACGCTCATGCCCCCATGGTGCCCGCCCCCACTGACAAGACCACCGCCCACCACCCAGAACCGGCCCGGGCCCAACCGGCGAGCACAACAACCCGCCCAGTCCCGCCGCCCGTGCCGCGCCCAGTCCCGCCGCCCGTGCCGCGCCCGATGCCCGCGCCCGATGCCCGCGCCCGATGCCCGCGGCCGGGGTCCGCGAGCGGCAAGTGGTGCGCGAGCCGAGGGACCGGCAGCGTTCCCCGTGGTGGCCCGGGTGGTCGTCCGGACCGTGGGGGGACGTGGCTCGGTGGGGGCGGTGGGTTACTCGTTGGGCTCCTTGGGGAGGCGGGCGGTGAAGTCGGCGACCGCTGCCCGTACGTCGGCCTCGGTCCAGGCCAGGCCCTCGGCCCGGACGGAGACCTCGGTGCGGGCCAAGCGGGGGGCCGGGGCGTCCCAGCCGCTGGTGAAGAGCATCGTGCCCGTTTCCTCCGCGGTTTGGATCGCGGCCCGGGCGACCGCCTCGGCCTCGTACGGCAGCCAGACCTGGAACTCGTGCGTGTGCGGCTCGGCCGGGTGGACGTGGCTCCAGGGCAGCCCCGCCGCGGCGAACCCCTCGCGCAGCGCGGCGGCCACCACGCGCGCGTGCCGCACGTACTCCGGCAGCCGGGGCAGCTCCCGCTCCAGTCCGGCCAGTGCCGACAGCGCCGTCGGGAACTGCTGGAAGACGTTGCCGCCGTACCGGTGCCGCCAGGCCTTGGCCTCCTCCACCAGCTCCCGCGGTCCGGCGAGCGCGGCGCCGCCGTAACCGGCGAGGGACTTGTAGAACGACACGTACACGCTGTCGGCCAGGTCCGCGATCTCCTCCAGCGGCCGGCCGAAGTGCACGGTGGACTCCCACAGGCGCGCGCCGTCGAAGTGCACCACCGCGTCCCGCTCGCGTGCCGCGTCCACGAGCTCGAGGAGCTCCTCCCACGTGGGCAGCAGGAACCCGGCGTCCCTGAGGGGCAGTTCGAGCATCAGCGTCCCGAAGGACTCGTCGAGGGTGCGCACCTCCTCGGCGGTCGGCTGGCGGGGCTCGCTCGTCACCCGTACCGGCCGCAGCCCGGCGAGCTGGCTGAAGGCGTGCCGCTCGTGCACCTCGGGATGGGCCAGCGCGTGCAGCGCGACCGCCGGGTTGCCGGTGCGGCCCGCCCAGCAGCGCAGGGCCACCTGCTGGGCCATCGTCCCGGTCGGGAAGAAGGCGGCGGCCTCCTTGCCGAGCAGGCCGGCGACCTTCTCCTCCAGGGCCTCGACGACGCCGTTGCCGTACATGTCCGATGCCTCGTCGAGGTCGTACACCTCCCGCGCACCGTCCAGCAGCGCCAGCCGTTCCCGGAGCGTCCCCAGGAACCCGGGGCGCGCCAGCACGCGCTCCGCGCTCCGGCACGCGGCCGCGCGCCGCTCCCGGAGCCGCTTGTGCCGCTCCCCGTCCGGGACCCGCTCTTCGAGCCGTACGTCCACTGCGTCCTGCTCCGCCGTATCACTCATGTCCCGGATCATCGCGCGTCCGGGAGGCGGCGGGTACCCGCATTCCCGCCCCGCGGCCCGTCCTTTCCCGCCCCGCGGCACTGTGGGCCGACCCACAGCCTGTGGACGACCGGCCGCCCCCGGAACCTATCGCGTTAACATGACGAGAAATCGTCCGGTACCCCGAGCGGACTGGAACGGGAAGGTCACCGTCGCGTGAGTAGTAGCCAACAACCAGACCCCAGGGACCGCCCCGCGCGGCTCACCGTCGGCGTCGTCGGCGCCGGCCGGGTGGGCCCCGCCCTCGCCGCGTCCCTCCAGCTGGCCGGGCACCGTCCGGTGGCCGTCTCCGCGGTCTCCGACACCTCCAGGCGGCGTGCCGGGCTGATGCTCCCCGACGTGCCCGTGGTGCCGCCCGCCGACGTGCTCGAGCGGTCCGACCTGGTGCTGCTGACCGTCCCCGACGACACCCTGCCCGGACTGGTCGCGGGCCTCGCCGAGACCGGCGCCGTACGGCCCGGGCAGCTGCTCGTGCACACCTCCGGGCGGTACGGCGCGAAGGTGCTGGACCCCGCCCTGCGCGCGGGCGCGCTGCCGCTGGCCCTGCACCCCGCGATGACCTTCACCGGCACACCCGTGGACGTGCAGCGGCTGGCCGGCTGCTCCTTCGGCGTCACCGCCCCCGAGGAGCTGCGGCTGGCTGCCGAGGCCCTGGTCATCGAGATGGGCGGCGAGCCGGAGTGGATCGCCGAGGAGATGCGCCCGCTGTACCACGCGGCGCTCGCGCTCGGCGCCAACCACCTGGTCACGCTGGTCGCCCAGTCCATGGAACTGCTGCGCGAGGCCGGCGTCGAGGCCCCCGACCGGATGCTCGGCCCGCTGCTCGGCGCCGCCCTGGACAACGCCCTGCGCTCCGGCGACGCGGCCCTGACCGGACCGGTCGCGCGAGGGGACGCCGGCACGGTCGCCGCCCACGTCGCCGAACTGCGCCGGCACGCCCCGCAGACCCTCGCCGGCTACCTGGCGATGGCCCGCGCCACCGCCGACCGCGCGCTCGCCCACGGCCTGCTCAAGCCCGAGCTGGCCGAGGACCTGCTGGGGGTACTCGCCGGTGGCACGAACCTGCCCGAGAACGGGGAAGACCGATGAGCCGTCGCATGTTCGAACTCGCCCCCACGGTGGACGATCTGGAGTACGTGCGCGACCACTACGCGGTCCAGGGACGCACCGCCGTCGTCATGACCATGGGCGCCCTGCACGAGGGCCACGCCGCCCTGATCCGCGCGGCCCGCGAGCGCGTCGGCCGCAAGGGCTTCGTGATCGTCACCGTCTTCGTCAACCCGCTCCAGTTCGGCGCGGGCGAGGACCTCGACCGCTACCCGCGCACCCTGGAGGCCGACCTCAAGGTGGCCGAGCAGGCGGGCGCCGACGCTGTGTTCGCGCCGTCCGCCGAAGAGATCTACCCGGGCGGCGAGCCGCAGGTCAGGATCACCGCAGGCCCCATGGGCGAGCGCCTGGAGGGCGCCAGCCGGCCCGGGCACTTCGACGGCATGCTCACCGTCGTCGCCAAGCTGCTGCACCTCACCCGCCCCGACGTGGCCCTGTACGGGCAGAAGGACGCCCAGCAGCTCGCCCTGATCCGCCGCATGGTGCGCGACCTCGACATAGGGGTGGAGATCGTCGCCGTACCGACCGTGCGCGAGAACGACGGACTGGCCCTGTCCAGCCGCAACCGCTACCTCTCCCCGCAGGAGCGGTACACCGCCCTGGCCCTCTCCCAGGCCCTGTTCGCGGGCCGCGACCGGCACGCCGCCCAGGAGGCGCTGCGCGCGCGGGCCCGTGAGGTGCCCTCCACGCGTGCGCGTGCCGAGGCCCTGAGCGCCCTCGGGGAGTCCCGCGCGGCGGCCGACGCCGCTGCCGTCGCCAAGGCCTCCCCGGGCGCCGCAGCGGCCGTCCGCGCGGCTGCCCAGCTGGTCCTGGACGAGGCCGCGCGCTTCGACCCGCCGCTGCAACTCGACTACCTGGCCCTGGTCGACCCGTCCGACTTCACCGAGATCGGCGACGACTTCACCGGCGAGGCCGTCCTCGCCGTCGCCGCACGGGTCGGGGCGACCCGGCTGATCGACAACCTCCCGCTCACCTTCGGAACCCTGGGAGCCGCCTCGTGACCAGCACCGGCATACGACTGCACGCGCCCGCGCCCGGCTGGTCCATCGCGGCGGACGTCGTGGTCGTCGGCTCCGGCGTCGCCGGCCTCACCGCCGCCCTGCGCTGCGAGGCGGCCGGCCTGAGGACCGTCGTCGTCACCAAGGCCCGCCTCGACGACGGCTCCACCCGCTGGGCCCAGGGCGGCATCGCCGCGGCCCTCGGCGAGGGCGACACCCCCGAGCAGCACCTGGACGACACCCTGGTGGCAGGCGCCGGCCTGTGCGACGAGGAGGCCGTACGGATCCTCGTCACCGAGGGCCCCGACGCCGTACGCCGGCTGATCTCCACCGGCGCGCACTTCGACACCGACGGCGAGGGCGGCATCGAGCTCACCCGCGAGGGTGGCCACCACCGCCGCCGCATCGCGCACGCGGGCGGCGACGCGACCGGCGCGGAGATCTCCCGCGCCCTCGTCGAGGCGGTACGCGCGCGTGGCGTGCACACCGTCGAGAACGCGCTCGTCCTGGACCTGCTCACGGACGCCGAGGGCCGCGCCGCGGGCGTGACCCTGCACGTCATGGGCGAGGGCCAGCACGACGGCGTGGGCGCCGTGCACGCGCCCGCGGTGGTCCTCGCGACCGGCGGCATGGGCCAGGTCTTCTCCGCGACCACGAACCCGTCCGTCTCCACCGGCGACGGCGTGGCGCTCGCCCTGCGCGCGGGCGCCGAGGTCTCCGACCTGGAGTTCGTGCAGTTCCACCCGACGGTGCTCTTCCTCGGCGCGGACGCCGAGGGCCAGCAGCCCCTCGTCTCCGAGGCGGTGCGCGGCGAGGGCGCCCACCTGGTCGACGGCGACGGAGTGCGCTTCATGACCGGGCAGCACGAACTGGCCGAACTCGCGCCCCGGGACATCGTCGCCAAGGGCATCATGCGGCGGATGCGGGAGCAGGGCACCGAGCACATGCTCCTCGACGCCCGGCACTTCGGCGCCGACATGTGGGAGCACCGCTTCCCGACGATCCTCGCCGCCTGCCGCGCCCACGGCATCGACCCGGTCACCGAGCCCGTCCCGGTCGCGCCGGCCGCCCACTACGCCTCCGGAGGCGTGCGCACCGACTCCCGCGGCCGGACGACCGTGCCGGGCCTGTACGCGTGCGGTGAGGTGGCCTGCACCGGCGTGCACGGCGCCAACCGCCTCGCCTCCAACTCCCTCCTGGAGGGCCTGGTCTACGCCGAGCGCATCGCCGCCGACATCGCTCGGGAGCGGTCGGAGAACGGCCTGCACGCGCGCGTGCCGGAACCCGTCCCGTACGCCGAGCGGCCCTCCCGCCCCCTGCTCGCCCCCGAGACCCGGTTCGCGATCCAGCGGATCATGACCGAGGGAGCGGGCGTGCTGCGGTCCGCCGGGTCGCTGGCCCGGGCCGCCGACCAGCTGGAGCGGCTGCACGCCGAGGCCCGCTCGGCCCTGGAGGAGAACGGCAAGACCGCCGAGCCGGGCGTCGACACCTGGGAGGCCACGAACCTCATGTGCGTGTCCGGCGTCCTGGTCGCCGCCGCCCGGCTGCGCGAGGAGACCCGCGGCTGCCACTGGCGCGAGGACCGCGCCGAGCGGGACGACACCCACTGGCGCCGCCACATCGTCGTACGGCTGAACCCCGACGGCACACCTGCCGTGCACACCACGGACACCGCAGAGTTCCCCCCGACCCGCCCCGGGGCCCCGGCCCCGCGTCCTCTGGAGCAGTGACACAAGTGAGCAGCGAAGACCTTCCCCTCGCCCCGAGCGACGGCTGCGGCGACGGCTGTGCCTGCGGCGCGGACGCCGACGAGGAGTACCTGGAGTGCGGGCTCGACCCCGCGCTCGCCCAGCTCCTGACGGACGCCGGACTCGACCCCCTGGAGGTCGAGGACATCGCCAACGTCGCGATCCAGGAGGACCTGGACCACGGAGTGGACGTGACGACGGTCGCGACCATCCCCGAGGACGCCGTGGCCACGGGCGACTTCACCGCGCGCGAGGCGGGCGTGGTGGCCGGCCTCAGGGTCGCCGAGGCGGTGCTCTCGGTGGTCTGCACGGACGAGTTCGAGGTCGAGCGGCACGTCGAGGACGGCGACCGCGTCGAGGCCGGGCAGAAGCTGCTGTCGGTCACCACGCGCACGCGTGACCTGCTGACCGGCGAGCGCAGCGCGCTCAACCTGCTGTGCCGCCTGTCCGGCATCGCGACCGCCACGCGCGCCTGGGCGGACGCCCTGGAGGGCACCAAGGCGCGCGTGCGCGACACCCGCAAGACCACGCCGGGCCTCAGGTCGCTGGAGAAGTTCGCCGTCCGGTGCGGCGGCGGCGTGAACCACCGCATGTCGCTGTCGGACGCGGCCCTGGTCAAGGACAACCACGTGGTGGCGGCCGGCGGCGTGGGGCAGGCCTTCAAGGCCGTACGGGAGGCCTTCCCGGACGTGCCGATCGAGGTCGAGGTCGACACCCTGCACCAGCTGCGCGAGGTCGTGGACGCCGGCGCCGATCTGATCCTGCTGGACAACTTCACGCCCGGCGAGTGCGAGGAGGCCGTGGCCATCGTCGACGGCCGGGCCCTGCTGGAGGCGTCCGGCCGGCTGACCCTGGGGAACGCCGGGGCGTACGCCGAGACCGGCGTCGACTTCCTGGCCGTCGGGGCCCTGACCCACTCCTCGCCGATCCTGGACATCGGCCTGGACCTGCGCGAGGCGGAGTGACGGCCATGCTCCTGACGATCGACGTCGGCAACACGCACACCGTGCTGGGCCTGTTCGACGGGGAGGACATCGTCGAGCACTGGCGCATCTCCACCGACGCGCGCCGCACGGCCGACGAGCTGGCGGTGCTGCTTCAGGGCCTGATGGGCATGCACCCGCTGCTCGGCGACGAACTGGGCGAGGGCATCGACGGCATCGCGATCTGCGCGACCGTGCCGTCGGTGCTCCAGGAACTGCGCGAGGTGACGCGGCGCCACTACGGCGACGTGCCCGCCGTGCTCGTCGAGCCCGGCGTCAAGACGGGCGTGCCGATCCTCTTCGACAACCCCAAGGAGGTCGGCGCCGACCGCATCATCAACGCGGTGGCGGCGAACGAGCTGTACGGCGGTCCGGCGATCGTCGTCGACTTCGGTACGGCGACGACCTTCGACGCCATCAGCGCGCGCGGGGAGTACGTCGGCGGGGTCATCGCGCCCGGTATCGAGATCTCCGTCGAGGCGCTGGGCGTCAGGGCGGCGCAGCTGCGGAAGATCGAGGTGGCCCGGCCGCGCAGCGTGATCGGCAAGAACACGGTCGAGGCGATGCAGGCCGGCATCATCTACGGGTTCGCAGGGCAGGTCGACGGCGTGGTCAGCCGGATGGCCCGGGAGCTGGCCGACGATCCGGACGACGTGACGGTGATCGCGACGGGCGGGCTGGCGCCGATGGTGCTCGGCGAGTCCTCGCTGATCGACGAGCACGAGCCGTGGCTGACCCTCATCGGGCTGCGGCTGGTCTACGAGCGGAACGTCTCGCGCCTCTGACCGGGACGGCGACACCCCCACACGCCACACTCGCGCCTTATGTCGAATTTGTCTGATTAGCGCGTATCGTCGGCCTATGCCTACGCCATACGGAACCCGCGGCGGCATGGCGTTCGGCGCGGAGGAGCTGCCTGTGCTCCGCCGCGCCCTCGCCCTCGCCCTTCAGCCCCGTCCCGCCAGCGCCGAAGACGTGCAGGAGTGCCGCCGGCTCGCCGAGTCACTCGACGAGGCGATGCACGAGGGTGTCCGGCTGCGCGCGTTCCTGGTGGCCGACCTCGCCCGGTACCGCGCCGCCCTCCCCGGCGCGGCCGCCGGCTACCTCGCGCTCCTCGCCGACTGCCTCGACGCGGGCCACCGGCCCACGGCCGACGACCTGGCCGCCCTGGGTGCCCTGCGCGGCGCCCCGGCCGCAGCGGCCCTCCTGCACCGCTGCCGGACGCTCACCCCGCCCGTGGCGCCCCCTGGCGAGTCGGCCTCCGCGCACCCGGTCCCGGCCGCCCGCCCGGCCCCCGTCGAACCGCCGGCCCCGGCTGCCCGGACCGCCCCCGTGCACCCGATCGGCCCCCTCTGCCCCGGCGGAGGCGCCCCGATGGCCGTCACCGCCTCCCGCAGCGCGCTTCAGGCGCTCATGGGCGGTCTGCCGGACGGCCGGGGGGCGCAGCAAGAGGACGGCGGGGACGAGAAGCCCGCCCAGAAGCCCGCCGCGAAGCCGGGGGAGCGGCCCGCCCCCGCGCAGCCCGGCACGGCGCCCGCGCCGAAGCCCGTTCGGCGGCCCGTGCCCACGCCGGGCGAGGTCTTCCCGCGACGGAAGCCGGGCCCGCCCTCCGGGAAGCCGCAGCAGTGCCTCGCGGCGGTGTGACGCTCGGGCCACCCCGCCCCTGTTTGTCCCGCCGCCGTGGCTACTCTGGATCCATGGACTACGTCTCCGCACTCGTTCCGCCGGTCGTCATGGCCGCGTTCTTCATCGCTCTGGTCAGGGTGATCGTGAAGACCCAGGGCGGGGCCGCCAAGGCCAAGGAGGACGCGGCCGTGGACGCCGCCATCGCGCGCGCACAGAGCGGCCCCCAGGCCTCCGGAGCCGGCGCGCCCACCGACGCCTGAAGCGACGTACGGCCCCCGCGTGAGGACACCTCACCATGGGGCCGTACGTCCTTTTTGTTCGCGTTTCACGCCGAAGGCGTATGTTCGGCACGCCATTGCCGGTTTCTCCCACTAGGGTGCTGAGTTGTGCCTCGGCCCCTGGGAGAACTCGAAGACGCGGTCATGACGCGGGTGTGGAAGTGGAACCGCCCGGTGACCGTTCGAGAGGTCCTGGAAGACCTTCAGCGCGAGAGGTCCATCGCGTACACCACGGTGATGACCGTTTTGGACAATCTCCATCACAAGGGCTGGGTGCGCCGCGAAGCCGAGGGGCGGGCCTATCGATATGAGGCCGTCTCCACCCGTGCCGCCTACGCCGCCGCACTGATGAACGACGCCTGGTCCCAGAGCGACAACGCCGCCGCCGCTCTCGTCGCCTTCTTCGGGATGATGAGCGACGAACAGCGGCAGGCCCTACGGGATGCCGTGCGCATCGTCGAAGGCACCGCCGAAGGCGCCATCGGGGGATCCGGCACCCCCGAAGTCGCCGGTGAAGTCCCGGATACCGTCCAAGCCCCGGATACCGACCGAGCACCGGAAACCCGTGACGAGAACCCCGGCTCGGCACGGGACGGCCACGGGCGATAGCGTCCGCTCATGTCCGCAGAACGCCCCGAAGAGACCGCAAAAGCCATCACCGTCCGACGGGCCCGGACCGGCGATGTCCCCGCAGTGCGCCGACTGCTGGACGCCTACGTTCGCGGGCGCATCCTGCTCGACAAAGCCACGGTGACGCTTTACGAGGACATCCAGGAGTTCTGGGTCGCCGAACGGGACGACAACGCCGAGGTCGTCGGCTGCGGTGCACTGCACGTGATGTGGGAAGACCTGGCGGAAGTGCGCACTCTCGCGGTGAAGCCCGGTCTGAAGGGCGCCGGCGTCGGACATCGGCTGCTGGAGAAGTTGGTCGAGACGGCACGCACGCTCGGCGTTCGCCGCGTATTCTGCCTGACCTTCGAAGTGGACTTCTTCACCAAGCACGGCTTCGTGGAGATCGGCGAGACGCCGGTCGACGCCGATGTCTACGCGGAGCTGCTGCGTTCCTATGACGAGGGCGTCGCGGAGTTCCTCGGTCTCGAACGAGTGAAACCGAACACCCTGGGCAACAGCCGGATGCTTCTGCATCTGTGATCGACATTCCGCCCGGCCGGGCATGCCCGCGTTCCCTATGTCCGAAACGCGCATGTTTCCGGACGGGGTGAGTGCCTGGTCTCTCCCAGGGGTTTGTGTTTTTCCCGCAAAAGCGGTTTGCTTTCCGACGTACTGCTGCACTGCATATAACAGGGGACGGCGAATCGGCGGACACCGACCATCCCCGGTCCTCACGTTATCGATGAAAGGAAATCCGGTGGCACAGAAGGTTCAGGTCCTTCTTGTCGACGACCTCGACGGCGGCGAGGCGGACGAGACCGTGACGTTCGCGCTGGACGGCAAGACGTACGAGATCGATCTCACCACCGCCAATGCGGACAAGCTCCGTGGTGTTCTCGAGCCGTACCTCAAGAGCGGCCGGCGTACCGGGGGCCGCGCTTCGGGCGGACGCGGAAAGGCGCGTGCCGCTTCCGGCGGCAGCCAGGACACCGCGCAGATCCGCGCCTGGGCGAAGGAGAACGGCTACGAGGTCAACGACCGCGGCCGGGTCCCCGCGTCCATTCGCGAGGCCTACGAGAAGGCCAACGGCTGATCAGGGGCCTGTACCGGGCCCTCGTGGAACGGGAACGGCTGGGCGCACGCGCGCCGCAGCCGGATCCGGTGGACGTGTGTCGCCACCGTGTCCACCAGGCGTACGAGATCGGGGGTGCCCCCACCGCCCCCCACGGCCGACAGTGTCGGCAGCGAGGCCTCGACCTCGCACCCAGACCCGGGGGGCCGCAGCCACACGGCGGCCCCCTGTGAACCGGAGCGGCCGGGGTTGACCGGCCGCGGCCCGAGTGGACCGGCGCCCGGAGGCGGCGGCGCGTCCATCAGCGCGCCCGCGCCCAGGGCCACCAGGTCCAGGCCCAGCGCCGACGGGCCCCACTCCAGCCACTCCAGCAGCCCCGGCAGCTCCTCCGCGCTGCCCGCCGCCATCAGCAGCCGCATCCGGTCCCCCCGCAGGGCCACCGGAGAGCCGGGCCCCAGATGGCGCAGCGCCGCATGCCCGGCCTCGGCGGGCACGTCCAGGACGTCGAAGCGGCGGCCCACCACAAGTCGTACCGGTGCCCCGGGCACCGTGGCCCAGCCCAGTTCGTTCTCGTACCAGTGGCGCCAGTACCGCCGGTGCCGCGACTGCCGCCCCCCGTCGCCGGGGACCGGCGGCCGACGGGGAGCGGGGACCGGAACGGGGACCGTGGAAGGGCTGCCGACCATGCCTGAGAAACCGCCCGAAACGCGCTGGAGTTACGCTCGGTATCAGTGTGTGTGCGAAATGTCGTGGGCGAGAGGGGCGTACGGGGGCGGGAAAGGGCGCAAGGTTGTTCGCCCATAGCTGAGGGAACCCGGTCACTCGGCATGCATGGTCGGTTAGGGCGGGTAAGAGATGCCTAGTGGGAGGGGGCGACACGCAGGCGGCACCCGGGCAGCGGAGTCTCACGTTCGCCATCGGCGTACTGGCGACTGGGGTAACTGCCTGGCCTGCGGGAACATCGTCTCGCACCATCGGGTTGGAGCAGATGTCGGCGTTCGGGGTCAGGAGGCAGTGTTGGTTCTCGGTCCGGTGTCGGCAGTTGGAATGAGCGGTCCCCGCTTGCGGGACTAAGCTGCGGAAGGACAGGGAGGGGAAGTTCCCCCCACTGCCTGACCGCTCTGAGGAGCGATTAACGATGTTCGAGAGGTTCACCGACCGCGCGCGGCGGGTTGTCGTCCTGGCTCAGGAAGAAGCCCGGATGCTCAACCACAACTACATCGGCACTGAGCACATCCTCCTGGGCCTGATCCACGAGGGTGAGGGTGTCGCCGCCAAGGCCCTTGAGAGCCTCGGGATTTCGCTCGAGGCGGTCCGCCAGCAGGTGGAGGAGATCATCGGCCAGGGCCAGCAGGCGCCCTCCGGCCACATCCCCTTCACCCCCCGTGCCAAGAAGGTCCTGGAGCTGTCGCTCCGGGAGGCCCTTCAGCTGGGCCACAACTACATCGGCACGGAGCACATCCTGCTCGGCCTGATCCGCGAGGGCGAGGGCGTCGCCGCCCAGGTCCTGGTCAAGCTGGGCGCAGACCTCAACCGGGTGCGGCAGCAGGTGATCCAGCTGCTCTCCGGTTACCAGGGCAAGGAGACCGCCACCGCCGGCGGCCCTGCCGAGGGCACCCCCTCGACGTCCCTGGTCCTCGACCAGTTCGGCCGGAACCTCACGCAGGCCGCTCGCGAGTCCAAGCTCGACCCGGTCATCGGGCGCGAGAAGGAGATCGAGCGGGTCATGCAGGTGCTGTCCCGCCGTACCAAGAACAACCCGGTGCTGATCGGTGAGCCCGGCGTCGGCAAGACCGCCGTCGTCGAGGGCCTCGCCCAGGCCATCGTCAAGGGCGAGGTGCCCGAGACCCTCAAGGACAAGCACCTCTACACCCTGGACCTCGGTGCCCTGGTCGCCGGCTCCCGCTACCGCGGTGACTTCGAGGAGCGCCTGAAGAAGGTGCTCAAGGAGATCCGCACCCGCGGCGACATCATCCTGTTCATCGACGAGCTGCACACGCTGGTCGGTGCGGGTGCCGCCGAGGGCGCCATCGACGCGGCGAGCATCCTCAAGCCGATGCTGGCCCGCGGTGAACTGCAGACCATCGGTGCCACCACCCTGGACGAGTACCGCAAGCACCTGGAGAAGGACGCGGCCCTGGAGCGCCGCTTCCAGCCCATCCAGGTCGCCGAGCCGTCCCTGCCGCACACGATCGAGATCCTCAAGGGCCTGCGCGACCGGTACGAGGCGCACCACCGCGTCTCCATCACCGACGAGGCGCTGGTCCAGGCCGCCACCCTGGCCGACCGGTACATCTCGGACCGCTTCCTGCCGGACAAGGCGATCGACCTGATCGACGAGGCCGGTTCCCGGATGCGCATCCGCCGGATGACCGCGCCGCCGGACCTGCGCGAGTTCGACGAGAAGATCGCCGCCGTCCGCCGGGACAAGGAGTCCGCGATCGACTCGCAGGACTTCGAGAAGGCCGCCTCCCTGCGCGACAAGGAGAAGCAGCTCCTGGCCGCCAAGGCCAAGCGGGAGAAGGAGTGGAAGGCCGGCGACATGGACGTCGTCGCCGAGGTCGACGGCGAGCTGATCGCCGAGGTCCTCGCCACGGCCACCGGCATCCCGGTCTTCAAGCTGACCGAGGAGGAGTCCAGCCGCCTGCTCCGCATGGAGGACGAGCTCCACAAGCGGGTCATCGGCCAGGTGGACGCCGTCAAGGCGCTCTCCAAGGCGATCCGCCGTACGCGTGCGGGTCTGAAGGACCCGAAGCGTCCGGGTGGCTCGTTCATCTTCGCGGGCCCGTCCGGTGTCGGTAAGACCGAGCTGTCCAAGGCGCTCGCCGAGTTCCTCTTCGGTGACGAGGACGCGCTGATCTCCCTCGACATGTCGGAGTTCAGCGAGAAGCACACGGTCTCCCGCCTCTTCGGTTCGCCCCCCGGCTACGTGGGCTACGAGGAGGGCGGCCAGCTCACCGAGAAGGTGCGCCGCAAGCCGTTCTCGGTCGTCCTGTTCGACGAGGTCGAGAAGGCCCACCCGGACATCTTCAACTCGCTGCTGCAGATCCTGGAGGACGGTCGCCTGACCGACTCCCAGGGCCGGGTCGTGGACTTCAAGAACACGGTCATCATCATGACGACCAACCTCGGCACCCGGGACATCTCCAAGGGCTTCAACCTGGGCTTCGCGGCCGCGGGCGACACGAAGTCCAACTACGAGCGCATGAAGAACAAGGTGTCGGACGAGCTCAAGCAGCACTTCCGGCCCGAGTTCCTCAACCGCGTCGACGACGTGGTGGTCTTCCCGCAGCTGACGCCGAACGACATCCTGCGGATCGTCGACCTGATGATCGGCAAGGTGGACGAGCGCCTGAAGGACCGGGACATGGGCATCGAGCTCTCCCAGTCGGCCAAGGAGCTGCTGTCCAAGAAGGGCTACGACCCCGTTCTGGGCGCCCGGCCGCTGCGCCGGACCATCCAGCGCGAGATCGAGGACACGCTCTCGGAGAAGATCCTCTTCGGCGAGCTGCGCCCCGGTCACATCGTGGTCGTGGACACCGAGGGCGAGGGCGAGTCCCAGACCTTCACCTTCCGCGGTGAGGAGAAGTCCGCGCTGCCGGACGTCCCGCCGATCGAGCAGGCGGCCGGCGGACCCGGGCCGAACCTGAGCAAGGAGGCGTAAGCCTCAGCGGCAACCGAGAGGGGCCGGCGCCTTCGGGCACCGGCCCCTCTCGCGTGCCCGTGCGCCCGCGGTCGAGGAGGCCGCCCGTGAGACGCGGGCCACATGGCCTTCGTCACAGGGGAAAGGGGCCCACTCCCGTTCACTGGTGACATGGCGCACAAGCCCCGAGACCCGTACTACGGCGCTTAGTGGGGGACACGGGTTGAAAAAACGGACATTTAAGACAGTGAAATATTACGGAATGGTTCCTCTACGGGGCATTTGTCCTGAATGGGGGAGACGTCAAGAGACGTACGACACTGCCCCCTCTTACTACTTTCCGTCGTAGTGGGGGTGTTTGAGCGGCGGTGACCGGCGGGGTTACCAAGGGATGGCCCGCCCGGCGAAGGCACACGCGTCCGGGTGGTTCTCACGTCCCCGACCCCCAGAGGTTTCGATGTTCCAGCGCGCCACGTCCCGTTCCGCCCGTGCGACCAAGCTCCGTACCCGCGCCGCCGTCCTGGCCGCCGGTCTGGGGGTCTCCGTCGCCATGGGTGCGGGAGTAGCGTCCGCCGCCGAGACCACGGCGGCCCCCACCGCCGCCGTCGCGCAGGCCGCGGCCTGGACGGCGCCGGTGAAGCAGTTCGCGCTCAGCGCCGGCTTCGACCAGGCCGGCGGCCACTGGGTGCACAAGCACAGCGGCCAGGACTTCGCCGTGCCGATCGGCACCAAGGTCGTCGCCGCGAACGGCGGCACCGTCGTCAAGGCCGGTCCCAACGGCGCCGGTGACGGCCCCGCCTACGGCAACGCCGTCGTCATCCAGCACGCCAACGGCACGTACTCCCAGTACGCCCACCTCTCGCGCGTCGACGTGAGGATCGGCCAGGTCGTCGCCACCGGTCAGCACATAGCCCTGTCCGGCAACACCGGCAACTCCACCGGCCCGCACCTGCACTTCGAGATCCGCACCACCCCGAACTACGGCTCCGCGCTCAACCCGCTCGCCTTCCTGCGCTCGCACGGCGTGGCCGTCTGACCGGCCGAACGCCGCACCGCACCGCCGCCCTGCCGACCAACGGCGGGCGGCGGACGCGTCAGGGCTCCCGCGCGCCCCGGTGCGCCTGAGTCACCAGGTCGATGGCGACCTCGAGCACGGCCTTGCGCCGCTCCTCGGGGTCGCCTTCGATGTCCTGCATGACGAACATCCCGGCGTGCAGCGTGAAGATGGCGCTGACGCAGCGGACCTGGTCGGCCATGCTCGCGCCCGGGTCGATGATGATGTCCCGCAGGCCGCGCATCCGGTCCTTGAACGCGTCCCCGATGCGCAGCTCCCGCACGGTCGCCTGGTTCTCCTGCATGAAGCGGAACAGCGGCGCAGCGTCGGCGAGCGCCTGGTCGTAACGGCGGACGATCTCCTGCTTGGTCTCCAGCGTGTGCGGCTGCCGCCGGCCCCACTCGATCAGCTCCTCCATCGGCCGCGTGAGGCTTTCGAACAGGCTGACGAGGATCTCTTCCTTCGTCTTGAAGTGGTAGTACAGCGCCGCCTTGGTGACGTCGAGGCGCTCGGCGATCTCGCGCAGGGAGGTCTTCTCGTAGCCTTGCTCGGCGAAGAGTTCGAGCGCCACGTCCTGGATGCGCTGGCGGGTGTTTCCGCGGCGCTGCTGCCTGGTGCCGTCCATCGTGACGTCCATCCTCGTACTCCTCGAGCTCCCTGGACACCTTGCCTGCCGGCCGGTCGGCGAAACTTACTTGACGACCGGCTAGCTGGAGGTCTACTTTCCAGAGTGTAGTCAACTTGCCGGGCGGCAAGTAAGTCCCAATCGACTGGGGGAGTAGGACGGATGGCGGACAGCGCGAAAGCCGGGCCGGAGACGGCTCAAGCCGGCAAACAACCCAGGAGCGTGCGGGTCGTCCTGCTCGCCCTCATGATCGCGATGATGCTCGCGATGCTCGACAACATGATCGTGGGCACCGCGATGCCGACGATCGTCGGTGAGCTGGGCGGCCTTCAGCACCTTTCCTGGGTGGTCACCGCCTACACCCTCGCCACCGCGGCGTCCACCCCGCTGTGGGGCAAGCTCGGCGACATGTACGGGCGCAAGGGCGCCTTCATGTCCTCGATCGTCATCTTCCTGCTCGGGTCCGCGCTGAGCGGCATGGCCCAGAACATGGGCGAGCTGATCGGCTTCCGCGCCGTCCAGGGCCTCGGCGCGGGCGGTCTGATGGTCGGTGTGATGGCCATCATCGGCGACCTGATCCCGCCGCGGGAGCGCGGCAAGTACCAGGGCATGATGGCCGGCGTCATGGCGCTCGCGATGATCGGCGGCCCCCTGGTCGGCGGCACGATCACCGACAACTGGGGCTGGCGCTGGTCCTTCTACATCAACCTCCCCCTCGGCGCGGTGGCACTCGTCGCGGTCAGCGCCGTACTGCACCTGCCGAAGAAGCGCTCCCAGGCGCGGATCGACTACCTGGGTGCCGTGCTGCTGACCGTCGGCATCAGCTCCATCGTGCTCGTCACCACCTGGGGCGGCTCGGAGTACGCCTGGACCTCCGCGCGGATCATGGAGCTCATGGCGATCGGTGTCGTCGCGCTCGTCGGGTTCGTGCTCTGGCAGACCAAGGCCGCCGAGCCGATCGTGCCGCTGCACATCTTCCGCAGCCTGAACTTCAGCCTGATGTCGCTGATCGGCTTCATCACCGGCTTCGTGATGTTCGGCGCGGTGCTGTTCCTGCCGCTGTACCAGCAGTCGGTGCAGGGTGCCTCCGCCACCAACTCCGGTCTGCTGCTCCTGCCGATGCTGGCCGCGATGATGGTCGTGTCGCTGATCGCGGGCCGGGTCACCACCAACAGCGGCCGGTACAAGGTCTTCCCGATCGTCGGCAGCGTCCTGATGATCGCCGGGCTGTACCTGCTGTCCCTCATGGACACCGGCACCACCCGCCTCACCTCCGGCCTCTACATGGCCGTCCTGGGCGCGGGCATGGGCTGCCTGATGCAGATCACCATGCTGGTCGCGCAGAACAGCGTGGAGCTGAAGGACATGGGCGTGGCCTCCTCGTCCACCACCCTCTTCCGTACGCTCGGCTCCTCCTTCGGCGTCGCGATCATGGGCGCGCTGTTCAACAACCGCGTCCAGCACGAGATGGCCGAGCGGGCCGGCGCGCTGGGCCGCGGGATCACCGAGCAGTCCGCGCAGCTGGACGCCGCGAGCCTCGCCAAGCTGCCGGCCCAGGCCCGTGAGGCCTACCAGCACGCGGTGTCCGCCGGCACGCACTCGGCGTTCCTGCTGGGCGCCGTGGTGGCGGTGGTCGCGCTCGTCGCGGCGGTGTTCGTCAAGGAGGTCCCGCTGAGGGGAGCGGGACCGGCCACGGGGGACCGGGCCGACGCGGGCGAGGCGCAGACACGTCAGGACGTGGCCGAAGCCGTCTGACCGCCCGAGCCGAACGTGGGTAGCGAGGGGCCCGTGGAAGTCCGCCGAGAGCGGATGTCCACGGGCCCCTCGGCATGTCCGCCGCGGCCCGCAGCCGTCCGCCCTCCCCCTGCTGCGGGCAGGACCGCGGCGGGGGCGGCCCCGTCCGCCACGCCCGGCCGGACGCCCATTGCGGACATGAGCACGAACAGTGCGGCGGCCACCGGCACCAGGCCCACGTCCCCGAAGACCCTCGCGGCCATCAGCAGCAGGCCGGTCGCGGCCAGGATGACCACGGCGAGGCCGACGGCCGGCACCCGGTCCAGGCCGGCGCCCGGTGGGCGGCCGCGGCGTCCTGGCCGGCACCGCGGCGGCCACAGGCCGCCCGCTCCGGGGCCCGGAGGCAGGTGCCCGGGCGCGGCCCTCGTACGTCGGCTACCGGGCTCACTGCCCCGGAAGCAGGGGATGGCTGCCCGTGTTCGTCGGGGCGTGTTCGGGCAGCCACAGGACGGCGACGGCGCCCTCGGCCGGGATGCGCTCCGGGGCGCCCGGGGGACGCACGTTGCGGAAGGTCAGACGGGCGCCGAGGACACGGGCCTGCCCCGCGGCGATGGTCAGGCCGAGGCCGTGGCCGTGCCCGGCGCGGTCCCTGCTGCCGGTGCGGAACCGGCTCGGGCCCTCGGCGAGCAGGTCCTCGGGGAAGCCGGGGCCGTGGTCGCGCACCCGGATGACCCGGCCCTCGACGGTCACCTCGATCGGCGGCCTGCCGTGCCGGGCGGCGTTGGCGAGCAGGTTGAACAGCACCCGCTCCAGACGCCGCGGGTCGGTGGTGACCTCCGACTCGTGCACCACACGCACCTCGATGTCCGGGTCCTTCGCGGCCACCCGCCGGGCGACGAACTCGCCCAGCACGATGTCCTGGAGTTCGGCCCGCTCCGAGGCGCCGTCGAGCCGGGCCACCTCCAGCACGTCCTCCACCAGCGTGCGCATGGCCTTCGCGCGGTCCAGGACCAGTTCCGTCGGCCGGCCGGGCGGCAGCAGCTCGGCCGCCGTCAGCAGCCCGGTCACCGGGGTGCGCAGCTCGTGCGCGATGTCCGCCGTGACCCGGCGTTCCGCCTCCAGCCGCTGCTGGAGCGCGTCCGCCATCGCGTCCACCGCGCGCGCGAGGTCGTCGGTCTCGTCGCGTACGACACCCCCGATGGCGTCCCGGACCCGTACGTCCGTCTCTCCCTTGGCGACCTGGTTGGCCGCGGTCGCCGCCTTGCGCAGCCGGCGTGAGAGCTGACCCCCTATGAGCACGCCCAGCGCGCTGCCGCCGAGGACGACCGTGATGGAGCCGATGACCAGGGCCTGGTCGAGGTCGTTGAGGATGTTCGTGCTGCGGTCGGTGAAGTGCGTGTGCAGGGACAGCACGTGGCCGTCCTTGACCGGTACGGCCGCCCAGATGTCGGGCAGCTTGCCCGCGCGGTCGGTGACGTATGTCGCGCGCCGGCCCTGCTCGACCTTCTCCCGTAGCTCGGAGGGCAGCGCCGGGTCGTCGATCCTGATGCCGGGGAAGTTCGGCCGCCCCGACAGTTCGAAGTTGCGCTGGGCGATCTGGACCCGCTCGTCCGCCAGGTCGCGCGCGTTGTCCATCATCGACACCCGGGCGGCGTTGTGCACGACCAGGCTGAGCGCGACCGCCACCAGCGCGCCGACCAGCGCGATGGCCGCGCTGAGCTTCCACCTCAGCCCCGTGCGGATGTCCGCGCGTTCCAGGCGCTCGGGGAGCAGGCGCCGTGTGATCCCGGGCATGACCGCCCCGCTCAGGCCTTCAGCTTGTAGCCGAAGCCGCGCACCGTCTCGATGCGGTCCTGGCCGATCTTCGTACGCAGCCGCTGCACATGGACGTCGACCACGCGGGTGTCGCCGCCCCAGCCGTAGTCCCACACCCGCTCCAGGAGCTTGTCCCGGGAGAGCACCGTGCCCGGAGCCGAGGAGAACTCGAGCAGCAGCCGCATCTCCGTGGGCGTGAGCGCCACCGGCTGCCCGGCGCGGCGCACCTCCATCCCCTCGGTGTCGACCTCCAGGTCGCCGAAGCTCAGCACCCCGCCGTCCACCGCGGCCGCGTCCACGTCGGCCCGGACGCCGCCGGCGTGCCCGAAGCGGCGCAGCACCGCGCGGATGCGGGCGACCAGGACGGCGCCGTCGAACGGCTTGGTCACGTAGTCGTCGGCGCCCGCCTCAAGCCCCAGCACCACGTCGATGGAGTCCGCCCGCGCGGAGAGCATGATCACCGGAACGGTCGACTCGTCGCGGATGCGGCGGCACAGGCTGACCCCGTCGAGGCCGGGGACCATGACGTCCAGCAGCGCGATGTCGGGCCGCCTGGCCCGGAACGCCTCCAGGCCGGACAGCCCGTCGGGCATCGCCGTGACCGCGAAGCCGACCCGCTCCAGGGCGAGCTGTGTGGCCTCGCGGATGACGTCGTCGTCCTCGACGAACAGGACGTGGGTCTGTTCTGCCATCCGGGTGCTCTCAGTCCTCGTGTGCTTCTCGTCGTGTGCTCTGGTCGTCGTGCGCTCCTGGCCCACCGTGCGGGCATGTCCGCGGCCGGACGCGTTCATCGGTTCACCATGAGACCTGACCCGCGGCCCTGGTCGTCTCACGCCCTCGCCATTGTCGCGCGGCCGCCGCCTGAACTCCCCCACGCTGCCGTCAGTGGCCCGGGACCGGCGTCGCGACGCCCCCGACGGTCTTGCTGTACTCGTTGCGCGTGCTGAACTCCTTGGTGAACCGGCCCGTCGACCAGCGGTACGTGATCACGTCCTCGCCGGACGGACTCGACACCGGGTCCCCCCGCGCGTACACCTGCTTGGTCACCACGAGGTCGCCGCGGTCGATCTCGGCGTAGACCGGGGGCTCCTCGGCCTTGAAGACGTTGTCGTACCGGCCCCCCTGCTCGCGGTACACATAGGCGCCCACACCCACCGCGTCTCCGCAGGTCAGCACGTTGACGACGATGTCCTCGGCCGGTCCTGAGGTCAGGTCGCCGTACGACACGTCGACGGGGTAGTCGTCGGCCACACACGGCTTGAGACCGCGCTTGACCGCGGCCGAGACCTGCGGGTCGTCCTTGATCAGCCGGACCGCGTCCACCTGCTGGGCCCGGCCGGTGGGGTCGGGGGAGGGGGCCGGGACGCTGCCCGCCACCGAGCCGGCACGGGCCGGTCCCTCGTCGCGCGCGCCGGTCCCCCCGGTACCGCAGGCGGACGCGGAAAGGGCGAGGGCGGCGAGCACGGCCGCCGCCGTGATCGCCGCCTGGAAGGTGTCCCGGGCCCGTCCGGGCCCCGAGCCTGTACCCCTGCCGGTCAGGCCGCGCAACGCTCCCGCTCCTCACGCTCCAGCGCGCGTGCGTCCAGATCGCGCGCCTCCAGCTCCTCGCGGAGCCGGGCGAGCGCCCGGTGCAGCGTGCTCTTGACCGTACCCGCCGACATACCGAGGGCGGCGGCCGTCTCCTCCGTGGACATCTGCTCCCAGTGTCGCAGCACCACGACACTGCGTTGTTTGGGAGCGAGCACCTTCAGGATGTCCATGAGGAGCGCGCGGGCGGCGTGCTGCTCGGTGGAGTCCTCGACGCGGGCGTCCGGGAGCTGCTCGGTGGGGACCTCCTCCAGCTTCCGGGCCCGCCACCATTCGGTACGCGTATTGATCATCACGCGGCGCAGATAGGCGTCCGCGAGCCGCTTGTCGGCGATGCCCTCCCAGCGTCCGTAGGTCCGCGCGAGTGCCGTCTGGAGCAGGTCCTGGGCTTCGACCGGGTCCGGGACCAGCCGGCGCGCACTGCGCAGCAGCGCGTCCTGCCGGGTACGCACGTACTCCTCGAACTCGAGCACCTCACCCTGCGCCATGTACGACCGCCTCCGATCCCCGTCCCGACCCGCCTGCCGCCGGTCTCCAAGCCGTGAGCGGACGGGCTGTGGTCGGCAGCCGTCCGGTGCCTGTCAGGCACTCAATTGAAGGTACGGAGGCGTTGTCACGGCGCTGTCCGAGGCAGCCTGCGGCCAGCCCTCGGCTGTGCGTCGGTTGTGTAACGGAAGTAGGAACGGGGTAAAGCGGTGTCCCGATTCATCCCCTTTGAGGGTGATTTGGGGGGTCGGGTGACGTACGGGTGTGTGACACGAACAGCCGCGACACGGCCTGAAGGTGTGGCGGGCCTGTGAGGTGACTGTGGATCAGGTGCCTGGGATCGGGTGTCGGGTGTCAGGTGCCGGAGCTCAGATGTCGGGTGACGGGAGGTCAGGTCGAGTCAGGTCAGCGGAAGCCGGTACAGCCCGCCCGGCAGCGGCTCCACCAGGCCGTCCGCGACGAGACCGTCCAGGGCTCGGGCCCGCTGGACCGGCTCGTGCCAGACCCGGTCGAGCACCGGCTGCGGGACGGGCGCGTGCGCGTCGCGGAGCACGGCGAGCAGCTTGCCGCGGACCTGCCGGTCCGTGCCGGCGTACGTCTGCCCGCGGCGCGGCGGCCCGTCGTGCGCGGGCTTGCCCGCGAGCCGCCAGGCGCAGTGCGCGGCGATCGGGCAGCGCGGGCACGACTCGTTCTTCGCCGTGCACACCAGCGCGCCGAGCTCCATGGAGGCGGCCGCCCAGCGGGCCGCGGTCCCCTCGTCCTCGGGCAGCAGGGCGCGCGCCAGACGCCGCTCGGCGGCGGTGGTGGCGTTCGGCGGGTACTGCACACCGGTGACCGCGCGGGCCAGCACCCGGCGGACGTTGGTGTCCAGGACGGCGTGCCGCTGCCCGTAGGCGAAGGACGCGACCGCGGCGGCCGTGTACTCGCCGATGCCCGGCAGGGCGAGCAGTTGCGCGTGCTCGGTCGGCACGTCGCCGCCGTGCCGTTCCGTTATGGCGACCGCGGCGCCGTGCAGGCGCAGGGCGCGGCGCGGGTAGCCGAGCCGGCCCCAGGCGCGGACGGCCTCGCCCGGTGCCTCCTTGGCGAGGTCGGCGGGCCGGGGCCAGCGGTCGAGCCACTGCTCGTAGACCGGCAGCACGCGGCTCACCGGCGTCTGCTGGAGCATGAACTCGCTGACCATCACGCCCCAGGCGCCGGCATCGGGGCGTCGCCAGGGCAGGTCGCGGGCGTGGTCGTCGAACCAGGTGATGACCTGGGTGTGCAGAGTCGGGCCGAGGGAGGTGCCGGAGGCCTCGGCGTCGGCGGGCGTGCCGGCGCCCGGACGGGCACCAGCGGCGTTGGCCGGGGTGTCGGGGCTGCTGTGCGGGGGCAGTGTGGGCGCAGTCATGGCCTTCCGATCCTGCCACGTGGGGGTGGACGGCCGTGTGATCCGGCGCGTGGCGGTGTCGTCACGAACGGTGCCCGGGCGATCACGGCGAGGCCAAAGAGGCCTGCGAATATGGGCGTTGCCGTGATGATGATCCGGAAAAGATGTCGTCACCCGGCGGGTGGGGCCCGGGGAAGCCGACGATCTCTCGTACAGTTTGGCCCGTGGGATCTCTGCGCAATCCGGTCGGTCCGCTTCCCGCCTCCATCTACTGGCGACGGCGGCTCGTCATGCTGTCCGCGGTCGCCCTGCTGGCGCTGCTGATCGCCTGGATCGTCCCCCTGGGGGGCGGGGGCCGCAAGACCAACGGCGAGGGGCCGGACGGCAAGCATCCGGCGCCCTCGACCTCGACCTCGACCTCGACCATCGTGCCGGGACCCTCAGACTCCGGTCCCGCGATCAGCCAACACCCCGGCGGCCGGGACGAGTCCGGCGGCGGTGACTCCGGTGGATCGGGGTCCGGGACCGGCGGCACCGGTGACACCGCCGGTTCCGGCAGTGCCGGCTCCGACAGCGCCGGCGGGGGCGGGAGCGGAGACGGCGCCGGTTCCGGCGGGTCGAGCGGTGGCGGGTCCGCCGGCGGCGGGGACGACGGCGCCAAGGGCGGCGGCGGTCCGGGTGCGGTACTGCCGGCCGGCAGCGCGCTGCCCAACTGCACCCCGAACGCGGTCAAGTTGACGCTGCGCAGTGTGCACAACTCCTACGGGCCCGGCCAGACGCCGGTGTTCGAGCTGACCGCCGCGAACTCCTCCGGCAGCGACTGCAAGGTCGACCTCGGTCCGAAGTCCGCGGTGGTGACGATCAGCCAGGCCGAGAGCAGCTCCGGCTACTGGTCCTCGGCCGACTGCCCCACGACGGCCGGGAGCCGGCTGTACCGGGTGCCGGCGGGCAGCGAGATCACCTACACCGTCCGCTGGGACCGCAAGCCGAGCGTCCCGCAGTGCGCGACGCCTCCGGCCGGGTCGGCCGGGGCGGGCACCTACCTGGTCGAGGCGAAGGCGCCGGGGTACGCGAAGCAGCGGACGTCGTTCGTGCTGTCGGAGGACTGAGCGGACCGAGGCCGACCGGGCTGAGCGCGACCGGCCTCGGGGTGACCGAAGAGGGCCAGGAGGGCCAACGGCCGCCGAAGAGGCCTGAGGCGGGTCGGCCGCGGCCGGCGCCGGTCAGACGTAGCGCTCCAGGATCGACGACTCCGCCAGCCGCGACAGGCCCTCGCGGACGCTCCGCGCCCGCGCCTCGCCCACACCGTCCACCGTCTGGAGGTCGTCGACGCTCGCGGCGAGCAGCTTCTGCAGGCCGCCGAAGTGCTCGACCAGGCGGTCGATGATGGCGCCGGGCAGCCGGGGCACCTTGGCCAGCAGGCGGAAACCCCGCGGGGAGACCGCGGAGTCGAGGGTCTCCGGGGAGCCGGTGTAGCCCAGGGCGCGGGCAACGGTGGACAGTTCGAGCAGCTCGGCGTGGGAGAGCTTGTCCAGCTCGGCCAGGGCCTCCTCGACCGTGCGGGAGCGCTTGGCGGTGGGCTCCGGGACGTAGTCCCGCACCACCAGTTCGCGCTCCGGCTCCACGCCCGCGATCAACTCGTCGAGCTGGAGGGCCAGGAGGCGGCCGTCGGTGCCCAGCTCCACCACGTACTCGGCGATCTCGGTGGCGATACGGCGCACCATCTCCAAGCGCTGCGCGACCGCCGAGACGTCCCGGACCGTCACCAGGTCCTCGATCTCCAGCGCCGACAGCGTGCCTGCCACCTCGTCCAGGCGGAGCTTGTAGCGCTCCAGGGTCGCCAGGGCCTGGTTGGCGCGGGAGAGGATCGCCGCGGAGTCCTCCAGGACACGCCGCTGGCCGTCGACGTAGAGGGCGATCAGCCGCATGGACTGCGAGACCGAGACCACGGGGAAGCCGACCTGCTTGCTCACCCGGTCCGCCGTACGGTGCCGGGTGCCGGTCTCCTCGGTCGGGATCGTCGGGTCCGGGACCAGCTGCACGCCCGCGCGCAGGATCTTCGACAGGTCTGACGAGATCACGATGCCGCCGTCCAGCTTGCACAGCTCCCGCAGCCGGGTCGCCGTGAACTCGACGTCCAGGACGAAACCGCCCGTGCACATCGACTCCACGGTCTTGTCGGCGCCGAGCACGATGAGCCCGCCGGTATTGCCGCGAAGCACCCGTTCGAGGCCGTCCCGCAGGGCCGTGCCAGGTGCCACGGCGCTCAGGGAGGCGCGCATCAGGCCATCGGCGCCGGAACTCCCGCCGGACTTTCCGGGAGCTGCTGCCCGGTCGTTGGCTGCCACTGCACTCCTCCGGTCGCAGGTTCTTCAGGCGCTGCCGTTTCGCACACTCGGTTCGTACGGACGGGCGAGACCAGGGCAAAGTCTACCGGCGCTCCTCCTGCTCCCGTGGGGCGTCCCGGCGACGCGAGCGGGGCAGGACCCGCAGCGCGTCGCCTATGTCGGCCACTTCCAGGACCTTCATCCCCGCCGGGACCTTGCCCGGGTCGCCCGGCACGAGGGCGTGCGTGAAGCCCAGGCGGTGGGCTTCGGCGAGCCGGCGCTGCACGCCGGTGACACGTCTGACCTCGCCCGCCAGACCCACCTCGCCGATCGCGACCAGGTTCTTCGGCAGCGGGGTGTCGCTCGCCGCCGAGGCCAGCGCGAGGGCGACCGCGAGGTCGGCGGCCGGCTCGGAGAGCTTCACCCCGCCGACCGTCGCCGAGTAGATGTCCCGCTTGCCCAGCGCGCTGATCCGGCCCCGCTGCTCCAGCACGGCCAGCATCATCGAGACCCGGGAGGTCTCCAGGCCCGACGTCGTACGGCGCGGGGAGGGGATCTGGGAGTCGACGGTGAGCGCCTGCACTTCCGCGACCAGGGGGCGGCGGCCCTCCAGGGTGACGGTCAGGCAGGTGCCGGGGACGGGCTCCGCCCGGTGGGTCAGGAACAGGCCGCTCGGGTCGGCCAGGCCCGTGATGCCCTCGTCGTGCAGTTCGAAGCAGCCGACCTCGTCCGTCGCGCCGTAGCGGTTCTTGACGCCGCGGACCAGGCGCAGGCGCGCGTGCCGGTCGCCCTCGAAGTGCAGCACCACGTCGACCAGGTGCTCCAGCAGGCGCGGGCCCGCGATGGCGCCGTCCTTGGTGACGTGGCCCACCAGGAGCGTGGACATGCCCCGTTCCTTGGAGGCGCGGATCAGCGCGCCCGCGACCTCGCGGACCTGCGCCATGCCGCCGGGCGCGCCGTCGATCTCGGGCGAGGCGACCGTCTGCACCGAGTCCAGGATCAGCAGGGAGGGCTTGACCGCGTCCAAGTGGCCGAGGACGGCGGCCAGATCGGTCTCGGCGGCCAGATACAGGTGGTCGTCGATGGCGCCGATGCGGTCGGCGCGCAGGCGGACCTGGCTCGCGGACTCCTCGCCCGTGACGTAGAGCGTGCGGTGCTCGTCGCTGGCGGACTTGGCCGCCACGTCCAGCAGCAGCGTGGACTTGCCGACGCCGGGCTCGCCCGCGAGGAGGACGACGGCACCGGGGACCAGCCCGCCGCCCAGGACCCGGTCGAGTTCGGGCACGCCGGTGGAGCGGGCGGTGGCCTGGCGGCCGTCGACCTGGCCGATGGGCACGGCGGAGGTGGTGACCCGGCCCGGCGTCGTCGTACGGACCGCGGGCGTGCCGTACTCCTCGACCGTGCCCCAGGCCTGGCACTCGGGGCAGCGGCCGAGCCACTTGGCCGTCTGCCAGCCGCACTCCGTGCAGCGGTAGGACGGGCGGTCCTTGGTGGTCTTGGTACGGGCAGCCATGGAGAAAACCGTAACCGCCGGCACTGACAGCCCGGCCGTCGGTGGCCCGGTGCGGACCCCGCGCCCGACCCTGTGCCGGACCCCGTGCAGGACCCGCGCCCGGCCGTCGCCGGGCGGGCGCACTCGAACGGGTCATGGAATCCGAGGTTCCGTTCCCCTTACGAGGGATCGTTTCACCCGTACGGATTAAAAGTGCTCAAGGTGCACAGAGGGACGAACCCGGGCCGCCTACGGTCGCACAGGTGATGAGCAGCAGTCCGGACACCTCGACCCGCACGACCAGTGCGCACCGGGCGCACCGCGAGGCGCGCGACCGCGCTGCCGCGCACGCCGTGGCGCGCCGCCCGCCCGCGCGCTACGAGCCTTATCTCGACGGCCTGTTCACCTACTGCCTGTCCGTGCTGTGCGACCACGAGGCGGCGACCGCCGCCCTCGGGGACGCGCTGGCCTTCGCCGAGCGGCGCGGGCAGCGCGGACCCGGGACCGCGGGCGAGCGCCGGGCCTGGCTGTACGCGCTGGCCCGCTGGGCGTGCCTGCGCAAGCTGGCCGAGGCCAAGCAGAAACGTCAGGGCACGCACGCCGCGGGCCGCACCGGCGCCGACCGGCACGCCGCCGCACGGGCCGTGCCGCCGCCCGTCCCCGACGAGGTCCAGCGGGAGCGGCGCCGCGAACTCGCCCAGCTCGCCTGGCCGGAGGCCGCCGGCACCACCCCGGAGCAGCGCGAGGCGCTCGAACTCGCCGTACGTCACCACCTCGCCGCACACGAGGTCGCCGCCGTCCTCGGCATGGACCTCGCCGCCACGCGGGAACTGCTCGCCTCGGCCGCCTGCGAGGTGGAGCGCACCCGAGCGGCGCTCGCCGTGGTGGAGACCGGCACCTGCCCGAGCGTGTCCCGCCTCACCGGGGACAGTCGGCTCGTACTCGGCACGGCACTGCGGCGCGAACTCGTCCGGCACGTCGACGACTGCCCGCGCTGCCGCCGCACCGCCGAGCGCGCCCTGCCCGGTCAGTGGCCCGGCGCCACCGTCACCCCCGCCGAACTGCCCGTGCTGTCCGTGCCCCGCGCGGCCCTGCACAAGGCCATGGCCCACCACCCGCGCGCGCGGAGCACCGCTCCCCGCTTCGACCGGCGCGGCTTCCCGATGGACCCCAAGGACCGCGCCGCCCGCAGGGACCGGCTCCGCGCGCGTGCCGTCACGACCACGGTGGTGGCCACGGTGGTGGCCGCGCCGGTGCTGGCCCTGTGGGCCGCCTACCGCGGCGGTCCGGCCGGCGAGCGCCCCGACGGTTCCGCCGCCAGCGCGCACGAGGGGCGCGGCCCCGGCGCCCTGGGCGGCGAGGGGGCCGGCAGGGGCTACGAGAACACCGGCAACGCGGGGCCCGGACCCGACACCCGCTTCGGCACGAGCGGCCGGCCGGACGTCTCCGTGGAGGTCATCAGCGTCACGGGCACCGGCCACAGGGACGGCCGCCTGACGGTGAGCGCCGACAACACCGGTGACACCACCCTGATCACGCTCACCGCCGCCGGACCCGGCCCGGTCCACTGGTCCGCGTCCACGTCAGCGGCCTGGCTCTACCCGAGCCGCTCGTCGGGAACCCTCCAGCCCGGCGCGTCATTGACGATCAAGGTGTACGTCGACCACCTGCGCGAACCCTCCGGCCGCTGGAGCGCACGCGTGGCGATCGCGCCCGCCGGTGCCGTCGTCTCCATCGACGGCTACGGCACCGCACCCAGCCCCTCCGGAGCCGGGCCCAAGCATCCGGCCGACCCTCCCGCGACATCCGGTCCGCGCCCCACGCCGACCACTCCGGCGCCCTCCGAGCCCACACCCACCCCGACCGACCCGCCGCCGACGACCGACCCCACGCCCACGCCCACTCCCACCGAGCCGTCACCGACCGACCCGGAGAG
Organism: Streptomyces sp. NPDC093064; assembly: GCF_044754605.1. Classification (NCBI taxonomy): domain Bacteria; kingdom Bacillati; phylum Actinomycetota; class Actinomycetes; order Kitasatosporales; family Streptomycetaceae; genus Streptomyces; species Streptomyces sp. NPDC093064. Next base: position 14,310 of record NZ_JBIVPK010000037.1, on the reverse strand, counting down.
CCCGCCCCCGCCGTCCGCGGGCGGTGACACACCCAGTGTGTCCGAGGGCCGGCCGGGAGGACGGCGTGAGGGCAGGGCGTGCGACGGCTCGGGCCGGCACGCCAAGCGCGACCGCGGATGTCCGGCTCCGGCCTCCGCGGGCGGCCGCCGGTAGCGGGCCGCGACCGCCGGCGCGTTTGCCGCCGGCGATCGGGCCCGGACACCTGCGGAGCCTTCCGGCGAGCCACCGATGCGGCGGCCGACAGCCCGTCAGACGGCCGGGTCCGCCGGATGCGGCGCCACCAGCGGCAGCCCGGAGGCCAGACGCTCCTCGCACAGCTCGACCAGGCGGTCGTAGCCGGCCTTGCCCATCAGCTCGGTCAGCTCGGCCCGATAGGAGACGTACACCGGATCGCCCGCGCCGTGCGCCGACGTCGCCGAGGTGCACCACCAGTGCAGGTCGTGGCCGCCCGGACCCCAGCCCCTGCGGTCGTACTCCCCGATCGACACCTGCAACACGCGTGTGTCGTCGGGCCGGTCGATCCACTCGAAGGTCCGCCGGATCGGCAGCTGCCAGCACACGTCCGGCTTCGTCTCCAGCGGCTCGCGGCCCTCTCTCAGGGCCAGGATGTGCAGCGAGCAGCCCATGCCGCCGGCAAAGCCGGGCCGGTTCTGGAAGATGCACGAGCCCTGGAAGGGGCGCGTCTGCCGGGAGCCCTCTTCGTCCTCGGACACCCAGCCGTTCTCCACGCCCTCGGCGTGGTTCTGCCAGATGTCCGGTGTGAGCCTCGCCACGTGCTCGGCGACCCGCTTCTCGTCGTCCTCGTCGGAGAAGTGGGCGCCCAGGGTGCAGCACCCGTCGTCCGCGCGGCCCGCCTGGATGCCCTGGCAACCGCTTCCGAAGATGCAGGTCCAACGAGAGGTCAGCCATGTCAGATCACAGCGGAAGACCTGCTCGTCGTCCGCCGGATCCGGGAACTCCACCCACGCGCGCGCGAAGTCGAGCCCCTTCTCGTCGGATTCCGCGCCCCGCTTCTTCGGCCTCACTGCTTTCGCCGGGTTCGCCGATTTATCGGTCTTCGCCTTTTTCGTCTTTGGCACCCGTCCAGGGTAAGTCTCCGGGCAGCCGTGCCGGGACCCTCCCGAGCAGTGCCTCGCACAGGGCGCCGTGGACGGATGACGTGCCAGGTGGCAGTAGCGTTCCGTACATGAGACTCGGTGTCCTCGACGTGGGCTCGAACACGGTGCATCTGCTGGTGGTCGACGCGCACCCCGGCGCGCGCCCGCTGCCCGCGCACTCGCACAAGGCCGAACTGCGGCTCGCACAGCTCCTCGACGCGAGCGGCGCGATCGGCTCCGACGGCGTCGACAGACTCGTCGCCGTGGTCCGCGAAGCACTCCAGGCCGCCGAGGACAAGGGCGTCGAGGACCTGCTGCCGTTCGCCACCTCCGCCGTGCGCGAGGCGGACAACGCCGACGACGTCCTCGCGCGCGTGCAGGAGGAGACCGGAGTCAGGCTCCAGGTGCTCAGCGGTGCGGAGGAGGCCCGTCTCACCTTTCTCGCCGCTCGCCGCTGGTTCGGCTGGTCGGCCGGGAAACTGCTGGTCCTGGACATCGGCGGCGGCTCCCTGGAGATCGGCTACGGCATCGACGAGGAGCCCGACGCGGCCGTGTCGCTGCCGCTCGGTGCGGGCCGGCTCACCGCCGGCTGGCTGCCCGGCGACCCGCCCACCACGGACGACGTCAGGGCGCTGCGCCGCCATGTGCGCACCGAGATCGCGCGGACGGTCGGCGAGTTCAGCCGCTTCGGAGCCCCCGACCACGTCGTCGCCACCTCGAAGACCTTCAAGCAGCTCGCACGGCTGGCCGGCACCCCCCGCTCCACCGAGGGGCTCTACGTCCAGCGCGAGCTGAAGCGGGAGTCCCTGGAGTCGTGGGTGCCGCGACTGTCCGGCATGACGGCCGGCGAGCGCTCCGAACTCCCCGGTGTCTCCGACGGCCGGGCCGGACAGCTCCTGGCGGGCGCCCTGGTCGCCGAGGGCGCCATGGACCTCTTCGGCGTGGAACGCCTGGAGATATGCCCCTGGGCCCTCAGGGAGGGCGTGATCCTGCGGCGTCTCGACCACATGGGATGACGAAGGCCACAACGGCGGCCGCAGGCCCCGCCCCCACCCACCGCACCCCGTAACCTGTCCCTCGTGGTGGAACCCGAACCCGTACGCATTCCGGATGCGAAGGTCGCGCTTTCGACGGCCTCCGTCTACCCGGAGTCGACGGCGACGGCCTTCGAGATCGCCGCACGCCTCGGATACGACGGCGTCGAGGTCATGGTGTGGACCGACCCGGTCAGCCAGGACATCGAGGCGCTGCGCAGACTCAGCGACTACCACCGGATACCGATCCTCGCAGTGCACGCCCCCTGTCTGCTGATCACGCAGCGGGTGTGGTCCACCGACCCCTGGACCAAGCTCCAGCGCGCCCGAGCGGCCGCGGAGAAGCTCGGCGCGAGCACGGTCGTGGTCCACCCGCCCTTCCGCTGGCAGCGCCAGTACGCCCGTGACTTCGTCGCCGGTGTCTGGCGGATGGCGAACGAGACGGATGTGCGCTTCGCAGTGGAGAACATGTACCCCTGGCGCTACCGCGACCGCGAGATGCTCGCCTACGCCCCCGGCTGGGACGTCACGAAGGACGACTACCGCCACTTCACGATCGATCTCAGCCATGCCGCGACGGCCCGCACCGACGCGCTCCAGATGGTCGACCGCATGGGCGGCCGGCTCGGCCATGTGCACCTCGCCGACGGCAGGGGCTCGGCGAAGGACGAGCACCTGGTGCCCGGCCGTGGCTCCCAGCCCTGCGCCGAACTGCTGGAACGACTCGCCACCAGCGATTTCGACGGCCATGTCGTCATCGAGGTCAACACCCGCCGGGCCATGTCCAGCGCCGAGCGCGAGGCCGACCTCGCCGAGGCCCTGGCCTTCACCCGGCTGCACCTGGCCTCCGAGGTGAAGGTGTCCGGGCGATGACCGGCGCCACCGCCCGCCGCCGCGGCCGCCCCCGCCGCGAGGAGGCCGCCGACACCCGCGACCGCATCCTGACCGTGGCCCGCGAGGAGTTCTCCGAGCGCGGCTACGAGAAGACCTCGGTACGCGGCATCGCCAAGGCCGCCGGAGTCGACTCGGCCCTGGTCCACCACTACTTCGGCACCAAGGAGCAGGTGTTCGAGGCGGCGATCGAGGTCGTCCTCGCGCCCGCGCTGAACGCGCCGGAGGCGCTCGTCGACGGCCCGCTCGACGGCGTCGGGGAGCGGTTCGCGCGGTTCTTCTTCGGGATCTGGGAGAGACCGGCCACCCGTACGCCCCTGCTGGCGATCGTCCGCTCCGCGCTGAGCAACGACACCGCAGCGGCCGTCTTCCGCCGGCTGATCGTCTCGCAGCTGCTGCGCCGCATCGCCGGCCGGTTCGACCTGCCCGACGCGGAACTGCGCGCCGAGCTGGCGGCCGCGCAGCTGGTGGGGTGCGCGATCCTCCGGTACGTGATCAAGGTGGAGCCGCTGGCGACGGCGGACGTGGAGCAGATCATCGCGCGGGTGGCACCCGTGGTGCAGCGGCACCTCACGGGGACGTGACGCAGGGACGGCCTCCGCGCGTCCCGCAGCGCAGAGACACGTAGCCCCGCGGGCCCGACGCACGCGCCCGGATACACGTGGTCGCGCCGCCCGATGTGCGCGCCCCCGCTGTCCCGGGACACGTAGTCCCGCCGCCCGATCCGCGCATCCCGCGCAGCCCCGCCGCCCCGAGACACGCGTCCCGTATTCCGGACAGCGCGTCCCGACCCCTGGATGACCGGCGTAGGCTCGACTGAGCCAGAACTCTGCCGGCGACTCCCTGGTGCCCGGCAGAACTTTCCGAAGGAGCGAGCGACGATGCCCGAGCTGAGGTCCCGCACAGTCACCCACGGCCGCAACATGGCGGGCGCCCGCGCCCTTATGCGCGCCTCCGGTGTACCCGGTGCGGACATCGGCCGGAAGCCGATCATCGCGGTCGCCAACAGCTTCACGGAGTTCGTGCCCGGTCACACCCACCTCCAGCCGGTCGGCCGGATCGTCAGCGACGCGGTCCGGGAGGCGGGCGGCATCCCGCGCGAGTTCAACACCATCGCGGTCGACGACGGCATCGCGATGGGCCACGGCGGCATGCTGTACTCGCTGCCCTCGCGCGACCTGATCGCGGACAGCGTCGAGTACATGGTCGAGGCGCACTGCGCCGACGCCCTGATCTGCATCTCCAACTGCGACAAGATCACCCCGGGCATGCTGATGGCGGCCCTGCGCCTGAACATCCCCACGGTCTTCGTCTCCGGGGGCCCGATGGAGTCCGGACGGGCCACCCTGGTCGACGGCACCGTCCGCACCCTCGACCTGGTCGACGCCATCTCCGACGCCGTCAACGACAAGGTCTCCGACGAGGACATTCTCCGCATCGAGGAGAACGCCTGTCCGACCTGCGGCTCCTGTTCCGGCATGTTCACCGCCAACTCGATGAACTGCCTGACCGAGGCGATCGGCCTGTCCCTGCCCGGCAACGGTTCGGTCCTCGCCACCCACACGGCCCGCAAGGCGCTGTACGAGGACGCGGCCCGCACGGTGATGGACATCACCCGCCGTTACTACGAGCAGAACGACGACACGGTCCTGCCCCGCAACATCGCCACCTTCGCGGCCTTCGAGAACGCCATGGCCCTGGACATCGCGATGGGCGGCTCGACCAACACGATCCTGCACCTGCTGGCCGCCGCCCAGGAGGCCGGCGTCCCCTTCGGCCTGGAGGAGATCGACCAGGTCTCCCGCCGGGTGCCGTGCCTGGCGAAGGTCGCCCCGAACGTCGCCAAGAACCGCACGTACTACATGGAGGACGTGCACCGCGCCGGCGGCATCCCCGCCCTGCTCGGCGAACTGCACCGCGCGGGCCTGCTGAACGAGGACGTGCACGCGGTGCACAGCCCCTCCCTCGCGGACTGGCTCAAGACCTGGGACGTGCGCGGCGGCTCCCCGTCCCCGGAGGCGGTCGAGCTGTGGCACGCGGCCCCGGGCTGTGTGCGCTCGGCGGAGGCCTTCTCCCAGTCCGAGCGCTGGGAGGCCCTGGACACCGACGCCGCCGACGGCTGCATCCGCTCCGCCGAGCACGCCTACTCCAAGGACGGCGGCCTGGCGGTGCTGAAGGGCAACCTGGCCGTGGACGGCTGCGTGGTGAAGACCGCGGGCGTCGACGAGTCGATCTGGACCTTCGAGGGCCCGGCGGTCGTCTGCGAGTCGCAGGAGGAGGCCGTCCAGAAGATCCTCACCCAGCAGGTCAAGGAGGGCGACGTCGTCGTCATCCGCTACGAGGGTCCCAAGGGCGGCCCCGGCATGCAGGAGATGCTCTACCCGACCTCGTACCTGAAGGGCCGCGGCCTGGGCAAGAGCTGCGCGCTGATCACGGACGGCCGCTTCTCCGGCGGCACCTCGGGCCTGTCCATCGGCCACGCCTCGCCCGAGGCGGCCTCCGGCGGCACGATCGCGCTCGTCGAGGACGGCGACCGCATCCGTATCGACATCCCGAACCGCTCCATCGACCTGTTCGTCGACGACGCGGAGCTGTCCCGCCGTGAGCAGGCCCTGAACGGCGCGTACGTCCCCAAGGACCGCGACCGGAAGGTGTCGGCGGCGCTGCGGGCGTACGCCGCGATGGCCACCAGCGCCGACAAGGGCGCCGTGCGGGACGTGTCGAAGCTGGGCTGAACCTTCGACCTCTGCGGGGCCGCTCCTTCGGGGGCGGCCCCGCCCCGTGTCACCAGGCCGCGGGGTCGCCTCCGTCGGCGGCAAAGACGGTGCCGTCCGGGGCGCCGGCGTAGATGATGCCGTCGGTGAGCACAGGCGCGGCCAGATTGTCCGCGACCCTGTCCGAACCGGCGCCGAGTCGTGGCCGCGTCTGCCCGACGAGCCGGCCCGTACGGGCGTCCACAGCGAGCAGCCGTCCGTCCGCGGCGAGGACGTACACATGGCGACCGTCGGAGACCGGCACCGAACCGCGGGCCACGGCCGTTTCCAGAAGCCACAGACGCTTGCCCGCCTTCATGTCGACGGCTTCCAGCGCACCCCCGGCCGCCAGCAGATGGACGACGCCTCCCCGCACCTCGGCCTGCGGGGCCAGGCGCGGGACGGGCAGCGCCACCCGACGCACCGCCCCGGACCCGGGTGAGTACCGGACGACTGCCTTCGCATCCCCGTTGGTCCTGTCGAGGTCGAGCAAGAAGACAAACCCGTCCTGGGCGCCTACGAGACTCAGCATGCCCTTCAACTCTGCTTCCCAGCGGACGGCGCCGGTACCGGGATCCACAGTGTTGATCCGCGTGCTCGCCCCGTCGTCGGACGTGCTCGTCGCGTAGGCCAGCGGGTCCCCGGTGAACGTGCCGACGGACGGCAGAGAATAGCCCGGAATCCGCTTGCTCCACCGCGTGTCGCCGGAAGCGCTGTCCACGCCGGTGACCGTCCCGTCGGCACGGGTGAGCAGGAGCGTGTCGCCCACGAACGCCCACCCGCCCTGCGCAGGAACTTCGCGCCGTGCATGCGTCCGGCCCGAGGCGGGTGAGAGCGCCTCCAGGTGCCGCCCGTCCGCCGCAGCCACATGCACCAGACCGCCCGAGAGGGCTGGCACAAGCCTGCCTGCTCCGGTGATGGACCGCCGCCAGAGCACAGCGCCGCCGGAAGGGTCGAGGGCGAAGACCACGCCGGACTGCGCGCAGTACAACGCGCCTCTTCCGTAGGTGCACTGGGGTGCGGACGGCGCCGCGGGCACCGGCTTCGTCTCCCACGCGTCGAATTGGGCAGGACGGGTTTGCGAACTGGTGCTCACAGGCGCGGAGCTGTCGTCCTCCGCGGGCAGCACGATCGAGGCGAAGGCACCGGCCATGAGCAGACCGAATGCCCCGGCCACCAGGGCCGTCCGCTTACGGGGTGGCGTTCCGGGCGCGTCCTTCTCCTGCCTGGCACCTGGCCTGGGCGGCGGCGCGTCCGGCGTATCACTGGTTCGCTGCTCCGGTATGAACGTCTGCGTGTCGTACGAGGCCGCGACCGAGCGCAGTTCCCGCATCAGCTCGTCGGGCGTGGGCCGGTCCTCGGGCTCCTTGGCCAGACAGCGCAGCACGAGCGGTGCCAGGTTCTCGGGTACGCCGGTCAGGTCGGGCTCATCGTGCACCACCTGGTAGGCCACGATGTACGGGCTGTCGGAATCGAACGGCCCGCGTCCGGTGGCCGCGTGCACCAGCACGGACCCGAGAGCGAAGATGTCGGCCGCCGGCCCGACCTCCCGCGGTCGGCGGAACTGCTCGGGCGCCATGAAGGGCGGCGTACCGATCAACTTCCCCGTCTCGGTGCGCAGTTCGCTGTCCTTCGGGCGGGAGATGCCGAAGTCGATGACCTTCGGCCCGTCCTCGGCGAGCAGGACGTTGCTGGGCTTGAGATCCCGGTGGACGACCCCCACCCGGTGGATGTCGCGCAGAGCCTCGGCGAGCCCGGCCATCAGACGGCGCAACTTGGCGGGGGGCATGGGCCCGCTCTGCTTCACATGCTCGGACAGCGTGGGCCCTGGAATGAACAGCGTGGCCATCCAGGGCCGTTCGGCCTCCGGATCGGCGTCGACGACGGGCGCGGTGAAGGCGCCGCTGACTCTTCGGGCCGCCGCCACCTCCTGCCGGAACCGGCCTCTGAACTCGGGGTCCCAGGCGTACTGCGCGTGGACGACCTTCACCGCGAGCCGCAGCCCCGAAGTGCTGCGGGCCAGATGCACGACGCCCATGCCGCCGGAGCCCAGGCACGACTCGAGGCGGTACTGCCCGGCGTACTCCGGAAGTTCCGCTTCCGCGCCCGCTCCGGTATTGCGCTGTGGCGTCATGGACCACCCCCGTGCTGTTCGTTTGCGCGCGCGACGCTCGGAGCCTAGTCGATGACTCGAACGGGATCGGTGGAGCTTGCCAGCATTCGCGTGCGAGTCGCGCACAGATGTTTCGTTGCTTGATTCCAGGGAATCAACGGGACTCCATGGCAGTCATGGGGTTCAGCGGGGGGAGTTTTCATGTCTGTTGACCGCGTCGAAGAAGCAAGGGGCGGAGACGAGGAACAGGCAGTCGGGACCCAGGCAACGGCAGCGGCGGCGCGGTACTACTCGGTGGCGCCTGGCGTCCGCCTCAATGTCCGCAGCGGTCCCGGCACTGGATACAGCATCGTCCGTGCCCTGACCGAGGGTGCCCAGGTTCCGATCTTCTGCCAGACGCCGGGTACGACGGTGTCGGGCTACTACGGCACCTCGAGCATCTGGGACAACATCGGCAACGGCCAGTACGTCTCCGACGCGTACGTGTACACCGGCAGCGACGGCTACGTCGCCTCTCGCTGCGGCTGATCATTACTGGAGTGGCGCACATGAGTTTTCTGAGACGTAGATCCGCCCTTGTCGCGGGCGTCGCCGCCGGAGCCTGCCTCATGGTCCTGGGCGCATCCACGACCGCTACCGCGGCCGTGGAGTACTACCCGGTCGCGCCGGGTGTCCAGCTCAACGTCCGCAGCGGCCCCGGTACCGGCTACAGCGTCGTCCGGACCCTGAGCATGGGCGCCCAGGTTCCGATCTTCTGCCAGACGCCGGGTACGACGGTGTCGGGCTACTACGGCACATCGAACATCTGGAACAACATCGGAAGCGGCCAGTACGTCTCGGACACCTATGTGAAGACGGGCAGCGACGGCTACGTGGCCGGCCGCTGCGGCTGATCCCCGACGGAGCCCGCGGCCATCCCGGAGCCATAATCGACCCGTGAGCGACGACAACGGCACCCCGGGCACCCCCGCGGGCTCCGCAGGGCCCCGCCCCGAGCCCCTGCGCTTCTTCGGCACCACGTGGGTGAACCACGACAACGGCTACACGACCCGCCGTATCGGCGTCGCCGCCGGCTCACTCGCCGCGGCCGCCGTCTCCTGCTTCGTGCTCCGCTTCGCCTACCAGGGACTCCAGATCGCCGGCTCGGGCGCCTTCGTGGAACTCCTCGTCGTGGTGATGTTCGCGGTGTGCAGCGCGCTCGCCTTCCGCCACGCCTGGGACGGCTTCGGCAAGCGCCCCGACCCCGACCGCCAGGCCTCCCTGCGCGGCCTGCTCGCCGTCGGATTCATCGGCTCCCTCCTCGCCTACTTCTTCCGCTCGCTCGTCGAGGCCCCCGGCGAGAAGCTGCACCGCCAGGAGTACGAACAGGCCCGCGAACAGTACGAACGCCGGACCACCCGACGCTCGGGCAACCCCTCCAGGAAGCGCCGCCGCTCCTGATCGCAGAGGGTGCGCGGTCCGCGAGCTGGTCCGCGCCGCCCGAACCCCCTGCCACGAGGTGGTCATGCGGTCGCACGATGGCCGTATGACCTCATCTCCGCCGCCCGCTCACACGGACCGAGCCCACTCCTTCAACGCCGCCGCGGCCCAGTACGCGGCGAACCGCCCCTCCTATCCGCCCGCCCTCTTCGACGCGCTGGAGGAACTCGCCGGCCGGCCCCTCGCCGGCGCCCGCGTCGCGGACATCGGCGCCGGGACCGGCATCTCGACCGCCCTGCTGCACGAGCGCGGCGCCGACGTGCTGGCCGTCGAGCCCGGCGACGGCATGGCGGCCCACTTCTGCCTCACCCGCCCCGGCATCCCGATCGTGCGGGGCGACGGCAACGCCCTCCCGCTCGCCGACTCCTGCGCCGACCTCCTCACCTACGCCCAGTCCTGGCACTGGACGGACCCGGACCGGGCCGTCCCGGAGGCCCTGCGGGTACTGCGGCCGGGCGGTGCCCTGGCGCTGTGGTGGAACAGGGACGCCGCCGGCATCGAGTGGATCGCGCGGCAGACCGACCGCGTCCGCCGCCTCTTCGGCATCGACCGCTACGCCGAGCGGGAGGCGGCCGCCGTCCGCGCGAGCCGGACCCACCGGGAACGACTCCGCTTCACCCGTCGCGAGGTCCGCTGGAGCCGCCGGGTCCCGCTCGACACCCACCTCGCCAACCTCGGCAGCCACTCACGCCTCCTGGTCTGCCCCGGGGAACTCAAGGACGCCTTCCTCGCCGAGGAGCGCGACCACCTGCTGGAAGTCTTTCCGGACGGCTTCGTGGAGGAGACCTACGACGTCCTTCTCCTCGTCGCCACCACACCCTGACGCGGCTCATCCCCTCACCCCACTTGACGCAGCCCTCTTCCGCGCGCATTAATCATCGCATGATGAATATTTCTTCGGGGCCACCCCGCCCCGAAACGGATGCCGTCCGCGCCGAAGCACTGACCGTGGTCCGAGGCCCCCGCACCGTCCTGCGAGGCCTCGGCTTCACCGTTCCGCGCGGCCGCATCACCGGCCTCCTCGGCCCTTCCGGCTGCGGCAAGTCCACGCTCATGCGCGCCATCGCCGGCACCCAGGCCAAGGTCGACGGCACCCTGGAGATCCTCGGCCTGCCCGCCGGCCACGCCACCCTCCGCAACCGCATCGGCTACGTCACCCAGGCCCCCTCCGTCTACGACGACCTGACCGTCCGCCAGAACCTCGAGTACTTCGCCGCGATCCTCGACCCCGGCCGCGCGGCGGCCGAACGCCGCCGGGACAACGTCAGCCGCGCCATCGCCGACGTCGACCTCACCGGCCACGCCGACGCCCTCGCCGGCAACCTCTCCGGCGGCCAGCGCAGCCGCGTCTCCCTCGCGGTCGCCCTCCTCGGCACCCCCGAACTGCTGGTCCTCGACGAACCGACCGTCGGCCTCGACCCCGTGCTGCGCCGAGACCTGTGGAACCTCTTCCACGACATCGCCGCCACCCGAGGCGCCACCCTCCTCGTCTCCTCCCACGTCATGGACGAGGCCGAGCGCTGCCACCACCTCCTCCTCATGCGCGAGGGCCGGATCCTCGCCGACGACACCCCCGAAGCACTCCGGGCCCGAACCGGCACCGAGACCGTCGAGGCGGCCTTCCTGCACCTGGTCGACGAGGCGGTCGCAGCAGGCCGCGCCAAGGAGACAGCACGATGAGCACGACCACCGCACCCCGCGCGCCCCGCGCCCTGAGCGTCGCTCGCACCACCGCCACCGCGGCCCGGGTACTGCGCCAGCTCCGCCACGACCCGCGGACCATCGCGCTGATGCTGCTGGTCCCCTGCCTGATGCTGCTCCTGCTGCGCTACGTCTTCGACGGCAGCCCGCGCACCTTCGACAACATCGGCGCCTCGTTGCTCGGCATCTTCCCGCTGATCACCATGTTCCTGGTGACCTCGATCGCCACCCTGCGCGAACGCACCTCCGGCACCCTCGAACGCCTCCTCGCCATGCCGCTCGGCAAGGGCGACCTCATTGCCGGCTACGCGCTCGCCTTCGGCGCCCTCGCGATCATCCAGTCCGCGCTGGCCACGGGACTGGCCGTCTGGTTCCTCGGCCTGGACGTCACCGGCTCGCCCTGGCTGCTCCTGCTGGTCGCCCTGCTCGACGCCCTGCTCGGCACCGCCCTCGGCCTCTTCGTCTCCGCCTTCGCCGCCTCCGAGTTCCAGGCGGTCCAGTTCATGCCGGCGGTGATCTTCCCCCAGCTCCTCCTCTGCGGCCTGTTCACCCCGCGGTCCGACATGCACCCCGCCCTGGAGGCCGTCTCCGACGTCCTCCCGATGTCCTACGCGGTCGACGCCATGAACGAGGTCCTGCGCCACACCGACGTGACGACGACGTTCGTACGCGACGCGCTGATCGTGGCGGGCTGCGCCCTGCTCGTCCTCGGTCTGGGAGCGGCCACCCTCAGGCGGCGAACCGCATAGCCCCACGGCACCGGAGGGTGTCCCGCCAGCCGGACAGTCCACCCGCGCCCCGGACCACCGGTGCGAGGATGAGCACCATGAGCCAGAAAGTCGCAGTTCTCGGCACCGGAAAGATCGGCGAAGCCCTGCTCAGCGGAATGATCCGAGCCGGCTGGACCCCCGCCGACCTGCTGGTCACCGCCCGCCGCCCGGAACGGGCCGAAGAACTCCGCGCCCGCCACGGAGTCACCCCGGTCACCAACGCGGAAGCGGCGAAGACCGCCGACACCCTGATCCTCACCGTCAAGCCCCAGGACATGGGCACCCTCCTCGACGAACTCGCCCCGCACGTCCCCGCCGACCGCCTGGTCATCAGTGGCGCCGCGGGCATCCCCACCGCCTTCTTCGAGGAGCGCCTGGCCTCCGGCACCCCGGTCGTCCGCGTCATGACGAACACACCCGCCCTCGTCGACGAGGCCATGTCCGTCATCTCCGCCGGCACCCACGCCTCCGCCGAACACCTCGCCCACGCCGAGGAGATCTTCGGCGCCGTGGGCAAGACGCTCCGCGTCCCCGAGTCCCAGCAGGACGCCTGCACCGCCCTCTCCGGCTCGGGCCCGGCCTACTTCTTCTACCTGGTCGAGGCCATGACCGACGCCGGCATCCTCCTCGGCCTGCCCCGGGACAAGGCCCACGACCTGATCGTCCAGTCCGCGATCGGCGCCGCGGTGATGCTCCGCGACAGCGGGGAGCCCCCCGTGAAACTCCGCGAGAACGTCACCTCGCCGGCCGGCACGACGATCAACGCCATCCGCGAACTGGAGAACCACGGTGTGCGCGCCGCGCTCATCGCCGCGCTGGAAGCCGCCCGCGACCGCAGCCGCGAGCTGGCCTCCGGCAACAACTGACCGGCACCGGGCGGCCCACGCAGGCCGCCCGCCCCGCCGCCCTTCCCTCAGGCGGGCAGCAACCCGATCGCCCGGTACGCCGCGTCCACTCTCGGCCGCGCCATCTCCCTGGCCTTCTCCGCGCCCCTGCGCAACACCCCTTCCACATACGCGGGATCCCCGCACAGCTCCCTGTGCCTTGCCTGTACCGGCCTGAGGAGCTCGACCACGGCCTCCGCGGTGTCCTTCTTCAAAGCGCCGTACGACTCATATACACCGCCCAGGGCTTCCGGGTTCCCGCCCTGACAAGCGGCCAGGATCTCCAGCAGGTTCGCCAGGCCGGGCCGCTCCTGCGGGTCGTAGACGACGTCCCGCCCGCTGTCGGTCACCGCCCGCATGACCTTCTTCTCCACGACCTCCGGCTCGTCGAGCAGATAGACGATGCCCGGCCCGGAGTCGTCCGACTTCCCCATCTTCGACACCGGGTCCTGGAGGTTCATCACCCGCGCCGCCACCTTCGGAGGCGTCGCCTTCGGCACCACGAACGTGTGCCCGTACCGCTGGTTGAACCGCACCGCCAGATCACGGGTCAGCTCCACGTGCTGCGTCTGGTCGTCACCGACCGGCACCTCGTCCGTTCCGTACGCCAGGATGTCCGCCGCCATCAGCACCGGATACGTCAGCAGCGACAGCCGTACGCTCCCGCCCCGCCGCTGCTCGCGCGCGGCCTTCTCCTTGTACTGGATCATCCGCCGCATCTCGCCGTCCGTGGCCACGCACTCCAGCAGATACGACAGCCGGGCGTGTTCGTCCACATGGCTCTGTACGAACAGGGTGCACAGCTCCGGATCGAGCCCCGCCGCCAGCAGCAGCGTCGCCGCCTGCCGGCTGAGTCTGCGCACCCGCGCCGGGTCGTGGTCCACGGTCAGCGCATGCAGGTCGACGACGCAGAACAGCGCCTCCGACCGGTGCTGGTCCACCTCGGCCCACCGCCGCATGGCGCCCAGGTAGTTCCCCAGCGTCAGGTGTCCGGTCGGCTTGACCCCGCTGAAGACCCGAGTCCTCTCCACACTCCACCTCCTGGTCGAGGCCGCCGTCCCCGGTCGGCCGGCCCCCGGAGTCCTGGAGGGAGATACGAGAACGGCCGCCGAGGCGGCGGCCGTTGGATGCATACGTGAGTACGGCCGCCGTCAGGCGGCCCACCACAGATGGGTGCACGTACGCGTAGTCATGGCCCCAGGATAGGACTCCGGGGCGCTGCCCGCCCGTGAGTTGACACACCTCGTAGGGATACGTAGTGTTCTCCGAGTTGCCCGACGTGAGAGCCGACTCCGGTCGGTCCCCGGACAACCTTTCCTGAGTACCACCCTTTACTCGACGGCAGTCGTGCAGTCTGTCTGTTGTCGTGTCATGGGCGTGCGTATTCATGGAATGAGGAATCCGCGCCCGAAAGGACGCAGCCCCCGATTCGCACGGGAGCAGGGAATCCGCTAAAGTCTCACTCGTCGGAACGGCCCAACAGCCGGGAAGGCAAACCCCGCTGACTGGGGGTCAGGTCGAGAAAAGGATCTGATAGAGTCGGAACCGCCGGAAAGGGAAACGCGAGAGCGGAAACCTGGAAAGCAC
>NZ_JBIVPK010000036.1:0-76204 GCF_044754605.1 Streptomyces sp. NPDC093064 | reverse complement strand
TCACCCTCTCGGGCTTTCCTCCGGGCGCTTCCCTTCGGTGTTTCCGACTCTATCAGATCTTTTTCCGATCCGATTTCCTCGGTGCTTTCCAGGTTTCCGCTCTCGCGTTTCCCTTTCCGGCGGTTCCGACTCTATCAGATCCTTTTCTCGACCTGACCCCCAGTCAGCGGGGTTTGTCCTCCCGGCTGTTGGGCCGTTCCGACGTCCCAAACCTTAGCGGATTCTCTCGGCGATTCCCAATCGGGCCCTCGGGGCGCCGGTTCAAGATCGACGAGTCCCACTCGAATTGAATTCGGGCGCGCCGAAAACAATCCCGGATGGGAGATCGTGCTGGTGGTTTGAGTGCCGCTCATGCGGCGGAGGTGCTGTCGAGGAACCCTTACGGCTCCGCGGCAACCCGGAGAACATTACGGATCCGGCAGGCGACTGTCAAGCGTCCCCGCCGGGGTTTCAGTCGAGGTCGGTGAGCCGACCGCCGGCGTCCGGCTGGGCGTGCTCCACACGGCGCAGGATCCTGGTCAAGACCTCGCCGAGGGCCGTGCGCTCGGCCGGGGACAGGTCCTGGAGGAGATCCCCCTCGAAGACCGTGGCCAGCCGCATGACCTCCAGCCACTTCTCGCGGCCCTCGGACGTCAGCTCCACGATGACCCGGACGCGGTTGGCCTCGTCGCGCTCCCGGGTGACCAGACCCTCGGCCACCATCCGGTCGATGCGGTGGGTCATCGCGGCCGGGGTGAGGCCGAGGCGCTTGGCGAGGTCGCTCGGGCCCAGGCGGTAGGGGGCGCCGGAGAGGACGAGGGCCTTCAGCACCTCCCAGTCGGCGTTGCTGATGCCGAGCGCGGCGGTCTGCCGGCCGTAGGCCACGTTCATCCGCCGGTTGAGCCGGGACAGAGCGGAGACGATCTGCTCGACCTGGGGGTCGAGGTCCTGGAACTCGCGCTGGTAGGCGGCGATCTGTTCTTCGAGCGCTGGCTCGGTGCCGATGCCGCCGGGTGTGTCGCCCATGTCCGCAGTATGGCACGGGGCTGCTTGGCGTTGAAGTCCTTCCAGGTGTACTGTTTAGCATCGAAGTTTAGCTTCGAAGTCTTCAGTTCTAACTACTGACCACTTCAAGCAACCTTCTGTCCACTACTTGCTACCTGCTTTAGAGAGGGTGAACGTGACCAGGGCGATGGGCGCAGCGATGCGCCGGATCCACGTGGGCAACGCACTCAGCGCGTTCGGGCTCGGCTTCACCGTTCCCTACCTGTACGTCTATGTGGCGCAGGTGCGGGGTCTGGGAGCCATGACGGCGGGCTTCGTCCTCGCCGTCTTCGCCGTCGCCGCGCTGATCGTGCTGCCGTTCGCCGGCCGGGCGATCGTGCGGCGCGGCCCGCTGCCGGTCCTGCTCGCCGCCCTGGTCACGGCCGCGCTCGGCGCGCTGAGCCTGGGGCTGGCGGGTGGAGCCGGAGCCGTACTGCTGTCGGCGGCTGCGCTCGGCGCCGGTCAGGCCGTGATGCAGCCGGCGCTGGCGACGATGATCGTGGACTGCTCGACGGCGGAGACGCGGTCGCGGGCGTTCGCGATGCAGTTCTTCCTGCAGAACCTCGGGCTGGGCGTGGGTGGCCTCATCGGGGGGCACCTCGTCGACACCACCCAGGTCTCCTCCTTCACGCTGCTGTTCGCGATCGAGGCGGCGGTGTTCCTGCTGCTGGTCGCGCTGATGTCGACGGTGCGGATGCCGCACTCGCCGCGGATCGCCGACGACCCGGCGGAGGCCGGAAAGGCGGCGGGGACCGGCTGGCGGCAGCTCGTCGGGAACCGCGCGATGGTGCAGCTGTGCGTGCTGGGCTTCGTGCTGTTCTTCGCCTGCTACGGGCAGTTCGAGTCGGGCCTGAGCGCGTACGGCGTGGAGGCCGCCGGCATCGACACGTCGACGCTGGGGACGGCACTGGCCGCGAACACGCTGATGATCGTGGTGGCGCAGTTCGCCGTGCTGAAGTTCGTGGAGCGCCGGCGGCGGTCGCGGATGATCGCGGCCGTGGGGCTGATCTGGGCCGTGGCGTGGGCCGCGGCGGCGTACGCGGGACTCGGGCACGGCAGCCGGGCGATGGCCACGGCCGCGTTCATCTCGACGTACGCCCTGTTCGGGCTCGGTGAGGCGATGCTGTCGCCGACGGTCGCGCCGCTGGTGGCTGACCTCGCTCCGGAGGGGATGGCCGGACAGTACAACTCGGCCTTCGCCCTGGTGAAGCAGCTCGCGCTGGCGCTCGGGCCGGCCGCGGGCGGCCCGCTGGCGGCCTCGCTGCCGGGGCCGTACGTGGTGACGTTCCTGCTGTTCTCGCTCCTGATCACCGTCCTGGCGCTGCGGCTGGGGCGGGGGCTCAGCACTGTGCAGGACCATCCGTGGGCCGCGCGGAGCCGGGTGGTCGCTCGGGGCGGGGTGGCCGCGGAGCCGGTGGGCGCGGAGGCCTGAGCCCGCGCCCGCCGGCCGGCCGTGGGGCCGCGCCCCGGACCCCCCGCTCCCCGGTGGGCGGTCCGCCTCAGCGCAGGCCCCGTCGGCCCACTTCCTCCGGCAGGGTGAACTCGCACCACACCGCCTTGCCGCCGCCGGGGGTTCTGCGTGAACCCCAGTTGGTGGCGATGGTGGCGATCATGGCGATGCCGCGGCCCGACTCGTCGTCCGGGTCGGCGCGGCGGCGCCTGGGGAGGTGGTCGTCGCCGTCGGTGACCTCGACGATGAGGCGGCGGTCGGTGCGCCGGAGCCGCAGTCGCATGGGCGGGGTGCCGTGCTGGAGGGAGTTGGCGACCAGTTCACTGGCGGCGAGGACGCCCAGGTCGTGCAGATCGGGCGGGAAGCGCCAGCTGGCGAGGACGCCGGAGGCGAACGCACGCGCGCGTGGGGCCGCTTCCACTCCGCCGAGCAGTTCCAGTGCGGCGTTGCGGAAGAGTTCGCCGTCCGGGCCGGTGCGGGCGGGGTGCTGGAGGACGAGGACGGCCACGTCGTCGTCGTGGTCGGCCTGCACACCGGCCGAGCGGACCAGTCGGTCGCAGACCACCTGCGGGGAGCCGGTGGCGCCGGCGAGCGCGCGTTCGAGCGCGGCGATCCCCTCGTCGAGGTCCTCGTCGCGGCGTTCCACCAGTCCGTCGGTGTAGAGGACCGCCGTGGAGCCGGGGCCCAGCGGGACCGAGCCGGAGGCGTGCACCCAGCCGCCGGTGCCGAGCGGCGGGCCGGTGGGTTCGTCGGCACGCAGCACGGTGCCGTTCTCGTCGCGGACCAGGATCGGCAGGTGCCCGGCAGAGGCGTACACCAGCCGGCCCTCGTTGGGGTCGTGGACGGCGTACACGCAGGTGGCGATCTGGTTGGCGTCGATGTCCGCGGCGAGGCCGTCCAGGAGTTGCAGGACCTCGTGCGGGGGCAGGTCCATACGGGCGTAGGCGCGGACGGCGGTACGCAGTTGGCCCATGACCGCGGCCGCGCGCACCCCTCTGCCCATCACGTCGCCGATGACCAGTGCCGTGCGGCCGCCGCCGAGGGTGATGACGTCGTACCAGTCGCCGCCGACCGCGGCCTCCGTGCCGCCCGGCTGGTAGGTGGCGGCGATGCGCAGGTCGTCGGGCTGCTCCAGCACCTGGGGCAGGAGCGAGCGCTGGAGGGTGACGGCGGTCTCGCGCTGCCGGCGCTCGCTGGCGCGCAGGCGTTCGGCGGCGTCGGCGTGGTCGGTGACGTCGGTGGCGAAGACCAGAACGCCGCGGCCGTCGTCCTTCGGTTCGGCGACCGGGGTGCACGTGAACGTGTACGAGCGGCCGTCGGGTGCCTTGCGGGACTTCAGGGTGCGGGGCCTGCCGCTGCGCAGCACCTGGTCCAGGAGCGGGAGCAGACCCAGTTCGCGCAGTTCGGGCAGGGCCTCGTGGGCGGGTCCGCCGAGCGGGCGTACGCCGAAGGCCGCCGTGTAGGCGTCGTTGACATAGGCGATGCGGTGGTCGGAGCCGTGGACGAGGGCGACGAGGGCCGGGACGCGGTCGAGGACCTCGCGTGCGGGGAGTTCGTCGACGGCGGGCACCGGCACCGTCTCATCGGTCAGTCGTTCGACGCGGGCCGCGGGTACGGTGCCGTCCGGCCGTCGGTCCGGGACGGTCGCGAGATCGGGCCGAGCCGCCGTGCGGCGCTGCGTTCCGTTGATTCCGGGGAGCCGGGCGCTCCAGCGCGTGAAGTTCACGAATCCTTGCCTCGTGTCGTCGTCTCAGGCCAGCTCCGGGCCCGGCCGGGGGTCAGGGGCCGCGCGGCGGTGACCGCACATTCTTACTGTCCCGGCGGTGCGGCACAGCGGGAATGCGTCATCCGTGCCGGGCGGGCGACTGCCCGTCCTCGGCCGCGGGCCGGTTGGGCGGTGTGGCCGACCGCGCCGACATCCGTTGGACGCCGGGGCGTGCGGCGGAGTTCCCCGGTACGGTCAGGACGACCCTTTCGGGTTGATGTTCGGGTCGAGAGGATGTTTTCCACCAGCCGCGAGTTCGAACTCCGCGCGGGGATGTTCGAGCGAACCCAGGGAGACGATCTCCCGTTTGAAGAGTCCCGCCAGCATCCATTCGGCGAGCACCCGGGTCTTGCGGTTGACCGTGGGCACCCGGCTGAGGTGGTAGGCACGGTGCATGAACCAGGCGGGGTAGCCCTTCAGTTTGCGCCCGTAGACCTGGGCGACGCCCTTGTGCAGTCCGAGCGAGGCGACCGAGCCGGCGTATGTGTGCGCATACGTCTCCAGGGGTTCGCCGCGCAGGGAGTGGCTGATGTTGTCGCCCAGGAGCCTGGCCTGACGGACCGCGTGCTGGGCGTTGGGGGCGGTCAGGCTGCCCGGTTCGCCGGTGGTGACGTCGGGGACGGCGGCGGCGTCACCCGCGGCCCAGGCGTGCTCGACGCCCTCGACGGTCAGCTGCGCGGTGCACTTCAGGCGCCCGCGGTCGTTCAGCGGCAGGTCGCTGGCGGCGAGGATCGGGTGCGGTTTGACGCCCGCGGTCCACACGACCGTACGGGTCGGGAAGCGCTGCCCGTCACTGAGGACGGCGACCCGGCCTGCGCAGGATTCGAGGCGGGTCCGCAGGAGGACCTGGATGTTGCGGCGGCGCAGTTCGGTGACCGTGTAGCGGCCCATCTCCTCGCCGACCTCGGGCAGGATGCGATCCGAGGCCTCGACGAGGATCCACTTCATGTCCTCGGGCTTGACGTTGTGGTAGTAGCGGGCGGCGTAGCGGGCCATGTCCTCCAGTTCGCCGAGCGCCTCCACGCCCGCGTACCCCCCGCCGACGAAGACGAAGGTGAGGGCCGCGTCGCGGATCGCGGGGTCGCGGGTGGAGGAGGCGATGTCCATCTGCTCGATGACGTGGTTGCGCAGGCCGATGGCCTCTTCGACGGTCTTGAAGCCGATGCCGTAGTCGACCAGGCCGGGGATGGGCAGGGTGCGCGAGACGGATCCCGGGGCGAGGACGAGTTCGTCGTACGCCAGCTTCTCGGTGCCCCCGGTCTCCTCCGTGGCGAGGGTGGTGAGGGTCGCGGTGCGGTGCGCGTGGTCGATGGAGGTGGCCTCGCCGACGATGATGCGGCACCGGTCGAGTACGCGGCGCAGCGGGACGACGACGTGCCGGGGGGAGATCGCGCCGGCCGCGGCCTCGGGCAGGAAGGGCTGATACGTCATATAGGGATCGGGCGTGACCACCGTGATCTCCGCTTCGCCCCGACTGAGCTCCTGTTTCATCCGCCGCTGCAGGCGCAGGGCCGTGTACATCCCGACGTAGCCGCCGCCGACAACGAGAATGCGCGCACGTTCCTTCACCATCCCATGACGCACCCGACGCTCTCGTTTGTCCACAGCCCCGACGAATTGTGTGACCGTCGGCCGGAGCGGCGCGGGGTTGGCCGAATTATCGGGGTGTGAGGAAAGGACGCAGGTCAGTGGATGTGCGCCGAGGGGCGGAAGGGGGCGCAATACGGACGTATGCGGCTCGTACTCCGATCGGGGGGCGCTCCGTGCGGAACCTGCCCCTTCTGAATTGACTCCCTCTCAACTATGTTCGTGTGTCGACGGGGTGTGGGGGATGTGATCCGAGCGAGCCCGCCGAGTACCACCGGCTCTCGGGGCGGGCCCGATCGTGCGTGATCCCGTTCCGCGCACTCCGGAATCAGGGACGGGGAGTCTCCGGGGGGAGACGTCATTACCGGGGGATCACATATGCACATTCAGGGCACTCATTGGTCCACCGCGTCCGCCATGGCACCCGGTGGCGGGGCGATGGGCGCTGCGGCGGGCAACGGGCGCGGGGACGAGCCCCGGACGGGCCGGACGGCGCCGCTGCGCGTGGACGCACAGCGCAACCTCGAGCACGTGCTGCGGGCGGCCCGCGAGGTCTTCGGCGAGCTGGGGTACGGCGCGCCGATGGAGGACGTGGCGCGGCGCGCGCGGGTCGGCGTCGGCACGGTGTACCGGCGGTTCCCGAGCAAGGACGTCCTGGTACGGCGGATAGCCGAGGAGGAGACCTCCCGGCTGGCCGACCAGGCGCGGGCCGCGCTCGGCCAGGAGGACGAGCCGTGGTCGGCGCTCTCCCGCTTCCTGCGGACGTCGGTGGCCTCCGGCGCCGGGCGGCTGCTGCCGCCGCAGGTGCTGCGGGTCTCGGTCGCCGAGGACCGGGCCGACCCCCGGGTGCCGCAGCAGCGCGCCCAGCCGGGCTCCGGGGAGTTCAGGCTCGTGGCCGACGGGGCGGCGCTCACGTCCGGCACGGCGGAGGACGACGCGGGGGCGGCGGCGCTGCTGGAGGTCGTGGGCCGGCTCGTGGAGCGGGCGCGCGCGGCGGGCGAACTGCGGCCGGACGTGTCGGTGTCGGACGTGCTGCTGGTCATCGCGACGGCGGCGCCCTCGCTGCCGGACGCGGCGCAGCAGGCCGCCGCTTCGGCCCGGCTGCTGGACATCCTGCTGGAGGGGTTGCGCTCGCGGCCCGCGTGAGCCGTGTCCCCCGCGTGAGCCGTGTCCGGCGGGCCTTCCTCTTACGGGTGAGGACGGTACCCGGACACGACCGGGCCCCACGGACGAGTGGAGGATCCCTGCCGCCGGGGCCCGGTGGCGGTCGGTGTGGCAGTCTGGCCCGGTGATCGGGACGGTCTGGCCGACTACGGGGGCGTTTGCGCGATGAGCGTTGACGGGCGTGATGACGGCGCCGGTGACGGCGGGTCGCGAACGGACGGGCCGGATTCTCCGCAGGTGCCGGCCCAGGGCGGACCGACCGGGGTTCCGCGCGACGCCGGGCGGGCCAAGGGAGGCCCCCCGGCACAGGGCGGCGTACCGGCGCAGGGCGGCACCCCGGCACACGGTGGCGTACCGGCGCAGGGCGAGCGGCTCGAGGAGAGTGAGCTGCCGTACGCGGCGGAGCCGGCGTCCTCGGCGGACCTGCCGCCGTCGGACGTCGAGCTGATCGGGCGGGTGCGCGCGGGCGACGACAGCGCGTACGAGGCGCTGTACCGGCGCCACGCCGACGCCGTACACCGGTACGCGCGCACGTGCTGCCGGGACTCCCACACCGCCGACGACCTGACCGCCGAGGTGTTCGCCCGGGTGCTCCAGGCGGTGCGCGGCGGCTCCGGCCCCGAGCACACCGTACGCGCCTATCTGCTCACCACCGTCCGGCGGGTCGCCGCGCAGTGGACCAGCACCGCCCGGCGCGAGCAACTGGTCGACGACTTCGCGGTGTTCGCCGCTCAGGCGGCGCGGGCCGCGGAGCTGTCGGACGACGCGGCGTCCACCGGCTCCTTCGGAGCGGGCCTGGACCTCGGCGCCGACGTGCGCGCGATGCACGAGGCCGAGCAGTCGATGGCCATGCGGGCCTTCCGCTCGCTGCCGGAGCGGTGGCAGGCCGTGCTGTGGCACACGGAGGTCGAGGACGAGTCGCCGAGCTCGGTCGCCACGCTCTTCGGGCTGGACGCCAACGGCACGCGGGTGCTGGCCAGCCGGGCCCGGGAGGGTCTGCGGCAGGCCTACCTCCAGGCCCACGTCAGTGCCGCCCTCACCGCCGACGAGGAGTGCGCCCGGTACGCGGACCAGCTCGGCGGCTACGCCCGCGGCAAGCTGCGCACCCGTGCCGAGCGGGGGCTGCGCAAGCACCTGGAGGAGTGCGCCAGGTGCCGGCTGGCGGCCACCCAGATCGCGGAGGTCGCCGGCGGCATCCCCGCCGTGGTCCCGGTCGCCGTCATCGGCTGGTTCGGCGCCGCCGGGTACGCCAAGGCGCTCGGCATCGTCGCCGGCGGCGCGGGCGCGGCAGGAGCCGCGAGTGCCGCGTCCGGGGGTGCCTCCGGTGGCGGGGGCGCGGCGGCCTCGGAGGGGCTGGGCGCGCCGGTGAAGGCGGGGATCGCGGCCGGTGTGGTCGCCGTGGCCGCCGCGGCGGTCGCGCTCGCGCTGGTCGGTCGGGAGGCCCCGGTCGGGAAGCCGGAGGCGCGGCCCGTCGCGTCCGCCCCGGTCGTCGAGCCGCAGCCGCCGACGCCGACACCCCCTCCTCCGCCCGCGCCGACCCCGACGCCCGAGCCGCCGAGGCCGGCACCGAAGCCGACACCGAGCGCCCAGCCCCCGGCGCCTCCCGCCGCGGCGACGCCGCCCCCCGCCGCCACCCCTACACCGGCACCCGAGTCGTCACCGTCGCCGACGCCCACCCCGACCAAGGAGCCCGCGCCCACCCCGACCAAGGAGCCCGCGCCCACCCCCACTCCGGTTCCCACGCCGACGCCGACACCCCCTCCCGCGCCGGTCGTCTACCCGTGGAACGAGCTGAAGTACGACATCACCGGAGACGGCACCCGTCCCGAGATGCGGCTCGGCGCGAGCAGTTGGGTGTGGCAGCGCCACAGCCCGTCGATCGCCGGCAAGCGGTACGCGCACGGGGTGACCGTGCACGGCGAGTCGTCCGTCACCGTCGACCTCAACCGGGAGTGCTCCGCCTACGACGCCGTGGTCGGTGTCGACGACCTGATGGCCGGGCTCGGCCGGGTCTCCTTCTCGGTGTACGCCGACGGCGTCCGCCTGTGGAATTCGGGGACCATCGCGGGCGGTGACCCGGCCGTCCCCGTCCATGTGAGCCTCGCCGGCCACCGGACCGTACGGCTGGTCGTCGAGCCGCACACCGCCTTCGACACCGTGGCCCTCTCGGACTGGGCCGAGTCCAGGTTCAGCTGCCGGTAGGGCTCGGCCGGCCGCCGGAGGCCAGCGCGCCCCGCTGCGGGGTGATGCCCGCCGGTACCGCGCGGGCACGCGCGGGTGTGCCGGTCCAGCAGGTGCCGCGGCGGGACAGCAGCCGCCGCAGCCACAGCTCCAGGGACACCAGCTCCGCCAGGCCGTCCAGCGGCAGCGGCTCACCCTGCGCCGCCGCGCGCAGGGCCTTGCGGACCACACGGGCCTCCACCAGGCCGGCCTCGGCGAGCAGGGGGGTGGCGAACAGGTCCACCAGGTCGTTGACGGCGACGCGCAGGCCGGTGCGGGACGCCGCCGCGGCCGAGGCGTGCGAGGGGGCGCCCCAGCCGGGTGGCAGGTCGCCCACCCCGGCGCCCTGGAGGACCGTGCGCAGGATCACCGCGCGGGCGCCCGGCTGCACCCGCAGGGCCTCCGGCAGGGCCCGGCAGGCGCGGACGACCTGGTTGTCGAGGAAGGGCGTGTGCAGCCGCTGGGAGCGGACCTCGGCCGCCTGCTCGAGCACCCGCAGGTCCGCCGCCTGCCGGGCGAGGGCGGCACGCGCGCGGTAGTCGCCCGGCCGCTGCCCGGGCCCCACCCCCGAACGGATCGTCGCCCCTTGCAGACGAACCGATACTTCAGCCAGCGCCTCTCCGGTCAGCCACCGGGCCGCCGGCCCGGGTCTCGCCCAGGTGAGTGCGGCCAGCGACGCCCCGACGGTGCCCCCGGGCTCGTCGAAGCGGCGGCGCATCAGCCGCTCGGCGAGCAGGTCGAGTCCCGCGCGGTAGGGCGTCCGCGCCAGCCGCCGCGCCGCGCCGTACACGCGCGCGGGGACCATGACCGATCCGTCGGCCTTGGCGAGCGCGGCGACGGGCCGGACCAGATGGCGGCGCTTGCGGTCCATCAGCAGGTCGGCCAGGCGCGCGGGGTGGGCGTCCAGGACCTGCCGGGCACCGTGGCCGGTGAAGTGGTCCGCACTGCCCGCCGCGAGCCGCGCGCGGTGCCGTGCCGCCGCGACCAGGGACGGGCCGGGTTCGTCGGTGAGGGGCCCGTCCAACTCGGCGTAGGGCAGCACGTCCTCGCCGCCGGTCACCACCACGTGGTGCAGGCGCGGGTTGGCCGCGAGCGTCCCGGCGCGTTCCAGTTCGGCCTCGCGCCCGTCGGCCGTCAGGTCGTTGAAGGTGACCGCGAGCAGGCGCTCACCCGCTCCCGTGCCGTGGCCCAGGAGGGTGCCGGGCCGGCCCGGAAGGC
The DNA here is from genome assembly GCF_044754605.1 of Streptomyces sp. NPDC093064. NCBI lineage: Bacteria > Bacillati > Actinomycetota > Actinomycetes > Kitasatosporales > Streptomycetaceae > Streptomyces > Streptomyces sp. NPDC093064. Next base: position 65,777 of record NZ_JBIVPK010000036.1, on the reverse strand, counting down.
CGGCGGCCAGCAGCGCGAGCGTGCCCGAGGCCGGTCCGCCGGACAGGTCGGCCCCGATGCCGGGCACCGGCATCCCGCGGGCCGCGCGGCGCTCTGCGGGGCCCATGCCGGGCACCGGACCGGGGTCGATGTCGGGTACGTGCCGAGGCGCGGACAGACGGGCGCGGACGGCTTCCACCAGCGCGTCGCGCACCGCGTCGACCGCGCTGTCCGGGTCGGCCGGCGGTGCGGCCACCGCGAGCGAGGCGACCGGCTCGTACCCGGCGACCTCACGCGCCCCCGCCCGCAGGATCAGCGCGTGCCCCGGCGGAATGCGCCGTACGCCCTCGTAGGGCGTGGAGTCGTCCAGCGCGGCCGGTACGTCGGGGGCGGCCAGCAGGGCGGCCAGGTGCCCGAAGTCGAGGTTGGCCTCGATGAGGTCGGCCAGCGGCAGCGCGGCCGTCGCGTACGCCGTGCCGCCGGCCCACGGGGTGTGGAACACCGGGCGGGCTCCGGCGAGATCGCCGCAGACGGTGATGCGGCGGCCCACCTGCACGACGGCGGTGTAGCTTCCCGGCCAGGCCGTCAGATGCCTGAGCGCACCCCCGCGCGCGGCGAACAGGCCGACCCGCAACTGTTCGTCGGAGGCCCCGCAGATGCCGAGCACCGCGATCCTGGTCCGGGCGTCGGCCTGCACCACGCGGACCTCGTCCGGGCGCCAGTCGCCGACCGCCCACAGCGGGTCGGGATCGCCCCACAGGAGCTGGGAGCCCACCGGGTGCAGGGTCTGGCCGTCGTGTCCGGTGGCGCCGGCGGATGCGGTCCCGATAGCGCCTGCGGCGGTGCTGCTCCATCCCACCAACCACCGCATCGAAGCCTCCACCGCTTGTGGGCAACCAGTGCACCGCAACGAACCAGGTCACCATGCTGCCACGAAGGAGGCGCGCCGGAGGGGAGGCGGAGCCGCCTTCGGTGCACCGCACACGCCCCCGTGCACCTGCCCCGGTGGTGGCGAACGCCCGTACCGCACAAGGCCTCCGCGACTCGAATGCGCCCCCCGATGCGCTCCCCACAACACCCTTCGCGCCCTCAAGTGCCGTGGTGGGAGCGGTAGTCGGCGATGGGGAGCGGGGGCGATTTTCAGCCAATTCCGCGCTATGAGGACACGTGTGCGCACGCTCCGTACTCGCTCTGCGCATCGCGCAGACAACACGCAGTCCGGGAGGCGGAGTTCGCCCCCCGGACCGTTCCGCCACCCGCGGGGATGAAGGCGGCGGTGTCCCCCAGCCCACTGGATCCAGTACAGCGGGCCGACCCACGCAGGACCATGGAACCGCTCCCCCTGTGGCCGGAGAAGAGCGCACGGACGGGCGCACGGCCACACATCGGGGGCACGCCGCAACCCTGCGTGCAGGGCCCGCACTTGAGTGCGGGCCACAATCCCGCCATCCGGAAGAATGCCCCTTAACGCTTGGGATGCGGCGAACTACGCTGGGTTTACGAATGCCGCGTGGTTATGCCAGCGCGGCAGCCGTCTGTGTCGAGGGGTGGCGCATGTCCAGGGAGCAACGCGGGCCGAACGAAAAGCTCGGCGCCGTTCTCGCCCTCGCGGGAATCAGCAACGCAGGACTCGCGCGGCGCGTCAACGACCTCGGCGCCCAGCGCGGGTTGACACTTCGCTACGACAAGACCTCGGTGGCGCGCTGGGTTTCGAAGGGGATGGTGCCGCAGGGTGCGGCGCCGCACCTCATCGCGGCCGCCATCGGGCAGAAGCTCGGCCGCCCGGTGCCGCTCCACGAGATCGGCTTGGCGGACGCGGATCCCGCACCCGAAGTGGGCCTCGCCTTCCCCAGGGACGTGGGCCAGGCGGTGAAGTCGGCGACGGAGCTGTACCGGCTCGACCTCGCCGGCCGCCGGGCCGGCTCCGGCGGCATCTGGCAGTCGCTCGCCGGATCGTTCGCAGTGAGCGCATACGCAACGCCCGCCTCGCGCTGGCTGATAACCCCGGCCGACAGTTCGGTGGCGCGCGAGGCGGGCCCTGCGGAGGCCTCGGGCACACCGGTCAAAGTCGGCCACAGCGATGTGCGGAAGCTGCGGGAGGCCGCCGAGGACGCCAGGCGCTGGGACTCCAAGTACGGAGGCGGCGACTGGCGTTCTTCGATGGTGCCGGAGTGCTTACGCGTGGAGGCGGCGCCGCTGCTGCTCGCCTCGTACTCCGACGAGGTCGGCAGGGCGCTGTTCGGCGCCTCGGCCGAACTGACCCGGCTCGCGGGCTGGATGGCCTTCGACACCGGCCAGCAGGAGGCCGCCCAGCGCTACTACATCCAGGCGCTGCGCCTGGCCCGCGCCGCCGCCGACGTGCCCCTCGGGGGCTACGTCCTGGCCTCCATGTCCCTCCAGGCGACCTACCGCGGCTTCGGCGACGAGGGCGTCGACCTCGCGCAGGCCGCCCTGGAGCGCAACCGGGGCCTGGCCACCGCCCGCACCATGAGCTTCTTCCGGCTCGTCGAGGCCCGCGCCCACGCGCGCGCGGGCGACGCCCAGGCGGCCGGCGCCGCCCTGAAGGCGGCCGAGGGCTGGCTGGAGCGGTCCCGCGACGGGGACAACGACCCGTCCTGGCTCGGCTTCTACGGCTACGACCGGTTCGCCGCCGACGCCGCCGAGTGCTACCGGGACCTGAAGGCACCCCGCCAGGTCCGCCGCTTCACCGAGCAGGCGCTGTCCAAGCCGACGGAGGAGTTCGTCCGCTCGCACGGCCTCAGACTGGTCGTCTCGGCCGTCGCCGAACTGGAGTCCGGCAACCTGGACGCGGCCTGCGAGCAGGGTGTGCGGGCCGTGGAGGTCGCCGGGCGGATCTCCTCCGCGCGCACCACCGAGTACGTCAAGGACCTCCTGCACCGGCTCGAGCCCTACAGCGACGAGCCGCGCGTCGTGGAGCTGCGCGAGCGGGCCCGCCCGCTGCTGATGACCCCGGCCTGAGCCCCGCCCGGCCGGGCACCCCGGTCGCGCGGTCCCACCGGTTCGAGGGCATTGTCAGTGGCGCAGTGCACTATCGAGGCGGGAGGTGGAGCAGGTGCGGCCGGACATCGCTTACGACTGCGACGTGCTGGTGATCGGAGGTGGCATCGTCGGCCTGTCGACGGCGTACGCGATCACGCGCGCCGCGCCGGGCACGCGCGTGACCGTGCTGGAGAAGGAGCAGGGCCCGGCCCGGCACCAGACGGGACGCAACAGCGGGGTGATCCACAGCGGGATCTACTACCGGCCGGGCTCGCTGAAGGCGCGGTACGCGGCGGGGGGCGCCGCCGAGATGGTCAAGTTCTGCGCGGAGTACGGCATCGCGCACGAGGTGACCGGCAAGCTGATCGTGGCGACCGGGCGGGAGGAGCTGCCCCGGCTGCACGCACTGGTGCAGCGCGGCCGGGAGAACGGCATTCCGGTGCGCGAGCTGGGCCCCGCGCAGATCGGGGAGTACGAGCCGGAGGTCCGCGGACTGGCCGCGATCCACGTGGGGACGACGGGGATCTGCGACTTCACGGCGGTGGCCCGGCAGCTGGCGGACGCGTCCGGCGCGGAGATCCGGTACGGGGCCCGGGTGGTGCGGGTGGACCGGCGGCCGGAGCTGGGGGTGGCCGTCCTGACCGGGCGCGGTGACGTCGTCCGCGCGCGCGTGCTGGTCAACTGCGCGGGGCTGTACTGCGACGAGGTGGCGCGGCTGACCGGGGACGAGCCCGGGGTGCGGATCGTGCCGTTCCGCGGGGAGTACTACGAGCTGGCGCGGCCGGAGCTGGTGCGGGGGCTGGTGTATCCGGTGCCCGACCCCGCGTTCCCCTTCCTCGGCGTGCATCTCACCCGCGGGGTCGACGGCGGTGTGCACGTCGGACCCAACGCGGTGCCGGCACTGGCCCGCGAGGGCTACGGATGGGGGGTCGTACGGCCGCGGGAGCTGGCGGGAACGCTGGGCTGGCCCGGGTCGTGGCGGATCGCCCGCCGGCACTGGCGGTACGGGGCCGGGGAGCTGCGGCGGTCGGTGTCGAAGGCCGCCTTCACGCAGGCGGTGCGCCGGCTGATGCCGGGGGTACGGGAGGAGGACCTGGTGCCGGCCGCCGCCGGGGTGCGGGCGCAGGCCGTCCTGCGGGACGGCACGCTGGTGGACGACTTCCTGATCCGGGAGGGCGCCCGGGCGGTGCACGTGCTCAACGCGCCCAGTCCCGCGGCGACCGCCTCGCTGCCGATCGGGCGCGAGGTGGCGAGGAGGGCCCTGGCCGTCCTGGAGTCGGCATGAAGGGCGCGCTGGGTCCCGTCGGCCTTGAGAGCCGGTCCGTGCCGGCCCCCCGTAAAATCGTTCCCACTGTGACTGACTCGCTGAACACCCCCCAGGCTCCCGCCCCCGGTGAGCTGCCCCGGCACACGCCCGGCGTGTCCGTGCGGCACACCCGGGTCAAGGGGGAGCCGCGTTTCCCCGACGGGCCCAAGGCCGATCCGGCCGGCTCGCACTTCGAGCGGCGGATCCGCAGCTTCCAGCCGCGCCGGAGCCGGGTGACCGCGGGGCAGGCGGACGCGTTGCAGCGGCTGTGGCCCGCCTGGGGCCTGGACATCGACGGGCAGCGGGTGATCGACCTCGCCGAGCTGTTCGGGAACACCCGCCCGGTCGTCCTGGAGATCGGCTTCGGGATGGGCGAGGCCACCGCCCGGATGGCGGCCGAGGACCCGGACACCAACATCCTCGCCGTCGACGTGCACACCCCGGGCCAGGGCAACCTGCTGAGCCTCGCCGACCGGCACGGACTCGGCAACGTCCGCGTCGGCAACGGCGACGCCATCATCCTGCTGCGCGAGATGCTCGCCCCCGACAGCCTCGACGGGCTGCGCGTCTACTTCCCCGACCCCTGGCCGAAGAAGCGGCACCACAAGCGGCGGCTGATCCAGCCGGAGTTCCTGATGCTGGCCGCCACCCGGCTCAGGCCCGGGGCCGTCGTGCACTGCGCGACGGACTGGGAGCCGTACGCCCAGCAGATGCTCGACGTGCTGACGGCGCACCCCGACTTCGAGAACACCCAGGCCGACGGCGGTTTCGCGCCACGTCCCGGCTTCCGGCCGCTGACCCGTTTCGAGGGCCAGGGACTGGAGAAAGGTCATGTGGTGAACGATCTGCTCTTCCGTCGCGTGCCACACGAAGACCAGCACCCGCAGTGACCTCGTGAGGGCCGATGCCGTGGCCGCCTGCCCCCCGTACCCGACACCTCCCGGCGCTCCCGTCGGCGCGTCCGGCCACACGCACTGGTGGCAGCGGCGATGGGTCAGGTACGGCGCGCTCGTCACCCTGCTCGCCCTGTCCGGGCTGGTCATCCTCGCCCTCGTGCGCCGGCAGACCGGCACCGAGGGGTTCCTCGTCGGGCTCGGGCTCGCGGTGCTGCCCGTACCGCTGCTGACGGCTGCCTTCCGCTGGCTGGACCGGGTCGAGCCCGGCCCCTGGCGGGACCTGGTGTTCGCCTTCGCCTGGGGCGCCTGCGCGGCGGCCCTGATCGCGATCGTCGCCAACAGCTTCGCCACCCACTGGATCGCCACGGCGACCGCCGACCCCGCGAGCGCGGACACCCTGGGCGCGACCGTGATAGCGCCGGTCGTGGAGGAGTCCGCGAAGGCCGCCGCCGTCCTGCTGGTCTTCCTCTTCCGCAGACGCGACTTCACCGGCATCGTCGACGGGGTCGTCATCGCCGGGGTGACCGCGACCGGCTTCGCGTTCACCGAGAACATCCTCTACCTCGGCAACGCCTTCGGCACCGACCAGCTCACCGGTGACCGGGGCATCGCCTCCGTCACCGCGGCGACCTTCTTCGTCCGCGTCATCATGTCGCCGTTCGCGCACCCGATGTTCACCGTGCTCACCGGCATCGGCTTCGGCATCGCCGCGATGTCCGGGGACCGCCGACGCCTGCGCCGCCTGCTGCCGCCGCCGGCCGGGCTGCTGCTCGCGATGGGCATGCACGCCCTGTGGAACGGCTCGGCGACCTTCGGCGAGTACGGCTTCTTCGCGGTGTACGCGGCCATCATGGTGCCCGCGTTCGCGCTGCTGACCTGGCTGGTCGTCTGGACCCGGCAGCGCGAGCTGAGGACCGTGCGCGAGGAGCTGCCCGCGTACACCGCCGCCGGATGGCTCACCCCGGCCGAACCGTTCGCCCTGGCCTCCATGCGGGCGCGCAGACTGGCCCGCGACCACGCCCGGCGCCGGCTCGGCAGGACGGCGGCGCGGACGGTCGCCCAGTACGAGGCGTACGCGACCTCGCTGGCCTTCCTCCGGCACCGCGGCCGCCGGGGGCGGGCCGGGGCCGACTTCGCCGTACGGGAGCGGGAACTGCTGCACGAGCTGTGGCGCAGGCGGGAGGTGGCGCAACCCGCACTGGACCACGCGGCCAGGATGACGATGCCCATGGCCGCGCCACCCTGGCCGGGGTGCGGGGTGTACGGGGTGTACGGCGTCCACTCGCGGCCGCTGGGGTGCGGGTCGTACGGACCGGCGGTGCCGTATCCCTCGTACAACCCGTACCGGACACAGCCGTAGCGGCCCCGGGGACGGGAGTTACGCCGACGCCCGCGTCAGCTTCCCGAGCTCCTCCTCCGTCAGCCGCAACTCCGCGACCCCCAGCAGCGCCGGGAGCTGGTCCACCGTCCGCGCCGAGGCGATCGGGGCGGTCACCGTCGGCTGCGCGGCGAGCCAGGCCAGGGCCACCGTGGCGACCTCGGCGTCATGGGCGCGGGCCACGTCGTCAAGGGCCGTGAGGACCTTCTGGCCGCGCTCGGTCTCGAGGTGCCTGGCCGCGCCCTGCGCCCGCGCGCTGTCCACCGTCGTACCGGGCCGGTACTTGCCGGTCAGGAAGCCGGAGGCGAGCGCGTAGTACGGGACGGCGGCCAGGCCGGACCGCTCGGCGACGTTCTCCAGCCCGCCTTCGTAGGTGTCGCGCGAGACCAGGTTGTAGTGCGGCTGGAGCGCCACGTAGCGGGCCAGGCCCTCGCGGTCGGAGAAGTCCAGGGACTCCTGGAGGCGCTCGGCGGAGATGTTCGAGGCGGCGATGTGCCGCACCTTGCCCGCCCTGACCAGCTCGTCGAGCGCGCCGATGATCTCCTCGACGGGGACTTCCGGCTGGTCGAAGTGCGTGTAGTACAGGTCGATGTGGTCCGTGCCCAGACGCCTGAGGGAGGCGTCGGCCGCGGCCTTGATGTTGGCGGCGCTCAGGCCCTGGTAGTCGGGGTGCTGGCTGACCTTGGTGGCGATGACGACGTCGGAGCGGTTGCCGCGCGCCTTGATCCACTTGCCGATGATCGTCTCGGACTCGCCGCCCTGGTTGCCCTCCACCCACGCGGAGTAGGAGTCGGCGCTGTCGACGAAGTTGCCTCCGGCGGCCGTGTAGGCGTCGAGGACGGCGAAGGACTGCTCCTGGTCGGCGGTCCAGCCGAAGACGTTGCCACCGAGGGCGAGCGGGAAGACCTCGAGATCGGACGAACCCAGTTTGCGTAGAGAAGTCATGTCCAACATCAACAACCGCGCCGGAGCGACCCATTCCGGGCCGGGCCGCATCCGGCCGCAAAGGTTGCGCAAACCGGTCTCACGGGCTCGTCAGGGGTGAGACCGGTCCGCGTACGCCAAGCGGCGAGGCGTGTCCGTCAGGGGGCGAGGCCCTTGCCGCGCAGCCACGCCATCGGGTCGATCCCGGTGGACTGGCCACCCGGGTGGACCTCCAGGTGGAGGTGGGGCCCGGTGACGTTGCCGGTGGCGCCCACGCGGCCGATCACTTCGCCCGTGCTGACCTTCTGGCCGGCGCTGACGTTGATCGACGACTGGTGGCAGAACCACAGCTCGGTGCCGTCCTCGAGGGTGAGGATCGTGCGGTAGCCGTAGGAGCCGGCCCAGCCGGCCTCGGTGATGGTGCCGGTGTGGATCGCCTTGAGCAGGGTGCCCGTGGGCGCGGCGAAGTCGAGGCCGGTGTGGTAGCCGGAGGACCACATGGAGCCGGCCTGGCCGAAGGTGGAGGTGAGCGTGTACGAGGAGGTGGGCAGCGCGTACTGCCTGGCCAGCTCGGCCAGCCGGGCCTCCTCGGCCTTCCTGGCGGCCTCCTCGGCCTTCCGCTTGGCCTCCTCCTCCGCCTTCTTCTTCTCGGCGGCGGCCTTGGCCTGGGCCGTCTCCCGCGCCTTCGCCGCCTCCTCGGCGGCCTTCTTGGCGGCGGCGGCCTCGGCGTCCGCCTGGGCCTTGGCCTCGATCTGGACCTGCTGCTGCTCGGCCTGCGCCATGATCCGGTTGCGCAGCACCTCGCCGGCGTCCGAGGTGCCGTGCTCGGCCTCGGCGGCGGTCACGCCGACGCCGCTGAGCGCGGTCGACGAGCCCTCGGGGGCAGCGTCGGACGAGTCCTCGAACAGGGAGCCCACGGAGGGCAGGTCGGGCAGCGAGATGGACACCGGCGGCTTGCCGCTGTTGGCGCTCGCCATGCCGCCCGCGCCGACGGCGGCGATGACGCCGACACCGAGAACGGTGGAGCTGCGGGCGAGTCCGCCGCCGCGCTGCTTGGCGACGCGGTGCCGGCCGCGCACGGGACGGATGGACTCCGCGGTGGGGTTCCACTCCTCCCAGGGGCCCTCGTCGGCGCGGCGGCTGTCGTAGCCGAAGGTCTCTCCGTGCTGCCGGCTCGGCGCGAACGGGGCTTCCGGGGCAGGCGGGTTGGACGCCACGAAGGCGTACTCCTTTCCTTCCGTCTCGCCTACCGGGTTAGCTGACGGGTTCGGAGCGGGAAGGTCTCCTACGCGCGTAAACAAGCCGTACGTACACGGCGGTTACGCTCGATTCACCCCAAGTTGGTGGTTCCCCGGTTCCCTTGCGGGATTCGGCGTGCGCGCACGGAGCCGCCTCTTGTGACGGCTGGGACGACCGTGCTGCGTTATCGAACGTTAATAGACTCGGGGCCCGGATTCCAAGCCGTTCGGCTTGATCACTAAACCTTCCGGCCCGACCTTACGGTCCATGACCACCGAAAACCGGGCGAGTTGACCGCACCTCGGGGAGAGCCATGTGTCCGCGAAACACTCAGGGCCGGAATCCATTGATTGGATTCCGGCCCTGAGCCTTCAGTAGCGGGGACAGGATTTGAACCTGCGACCTCTGGGTTATGAGCCCAGCGAGCTACCGAGCTGCTCCACCCCGCGTCGTTGTGACACCAGTATATGTCATCCGGAGGACTGCTCGCACCCACCTCACCTGCCACTGTTCGTCACACGGTTCCCGGCCGTGCGACGAGGTCACGCTCAGCCGAGCAGATGCCGGTTCGGTTCCCTGGCCGGCTCCTCGAACTCCGGCACCACGACGGCGTCCGCGCCACCGGCCGCCAGCACCCCGGTCCCGTCGGCGCCCTCGACGAACGTGTCCGGCTCCCGCCACGCGGTCACCACCCGTCGCACCCCGGCGTCCAGAATCAGCCGGGCGCACGGACGCGGCCGGGAGGCGCGGCGGGCGCACGGCTCCAGGCTGCTGTACACCGTGGCGTCCGGCAGCCGCGGATCCGCCGGGTCGACCTTGGCCAGCGCCGCCTCCTCCGCGTGCACGACCGGGTCGCCGCCCTCCCGCGAGTACCCGCGGGCGAGTTCGGTCCCGTCGGCGGCAACCACCACGGCGCCCACGCTGAACGCGGTCCGGGACGGCGGGCACTGGGCCGCCAGTTCGCAGGCGAGCCGGAGCCAGTGCCGGTCCGCGGGCACGGCGCGGCCGGCGGTGCCGGGAGCGGTGGGCTCGTAGCGCACGAGGACGACGTCCTCGATGGTCCGCGTCTCCACCAGCCGCAGCCGCCCGCCCTGGTAGGTCCCGGGCCCGAACAGCCGGGGCGCGTCCGCGTCCCCCACGAACAGGGGGGCGAGCACGAGCTGCACCTCGTCCGCGAGCTGCTGCTGGAGCAGCTGCGTGTGGACGGTCCCGCCGCCCTCGACCATGAGCCGGCGCACCCCGCGTTCGTCGTGCAGGTGCTCGAGGAGCCGGGGCCAGCCGAGTTCGGCGCCCAGCGGCACCACGTCGGCGGCCAGGCCCGTACGCCGCAGCCGCAGCGCGCCCTCGTCGGTCGTGTAGAGGATCTTCTCGCCGCCGGTGTGCCAGAAGGGCGCCCCGGGATCCAGCTCGCCGGAGGCGCTGACCGCGACCTTCAGCGGGTACTCCGGCTTCCCGGCGGCGCGGCGTGCGGCCCGCCGCTGCGGCGAGTTCAGCAGCAGCCGCGGGTTGTCGGCCCGCAGGGTGCCGGCGCCGATCAGGATCGCGTCGGCCGACGCCCGTACCTCGTCGACCCGGTCGAAGTCGGCGGGGCTGGAGAGCAGCAGGCGCTCGGGGCCGGTGTCGTCCAGGTAGCCGTCGAGCGAGACGGCGGCGGACAGCAGGACGTACGGGTGGGGCATCGACGCCCTCTCTCTCGGCGGCGGACTGGCTCCCAGTGTGACCGACCCCGCCGATCGCGAGCGGGGCCCCACCGTGGCGCAGCCGCGCACGCGACGCGGGCGGGCCGCCCGCCGGTCGGTGGGGGTCAGTGACCGAGGTGGATGCGGAACCGCAGGCGGCAGATGACGGCGTCGGTGTGGCGGCGGACGGCGCGGTCCAGGACGGCACCGCGCTGGTTCTGCAGAAGCCGCTGCCAGGGCCTGGGCAGGTGCATCTCCGGGATGAGGACCACGATCCGGTCCTGCCGCTCCTGGGCGGCCAGCGCGCGCAGATGGTCGACGAAGGGCCGGGTCAGGGAGCGGGTGCGGCTGTGCAGCACGGTGAGGGGGACACCGGGCTGCCAGGCGTTCCAGGCGGCGTGGACCTCGTCGGCGGAGGGGGCGTCGCGGTCCTCGGGGTGTACGACGGTGACGGCGCGGACCTCGTCGCTCAGTGACAACGCGGCGCTGATGGCCTCGCTGGTGAGCAGGTTGACGGCACCGACGGGAACGACGACGACCGAGTGGCGCGGCTCGGGCCGTGCGGGGACTTCGCCGAGGTGCAGGGCCGCGCCGATGCGCTGGTACGTGCGGTGCACCGACTCGAACACGGCCACCAGGACGGCGACCGCGGCGAAGACGAGCCAGCCGCCCTCGCCGAACTTCGACACCAGCTCGATGACCAGGGCCGCGAAGGTCAGCAGCGCCCCGAGGCCGTTGACGGCCGCCCGCCGGCGCCATCCGGGACCCCCGTCCAGGTGCCAGTGCCGGACCATGCCGGCCTGGGAGAGGGTGAACCCGATGAACACGCCGATGGCGAAGACCGGCACCAGTTTCTGGGTGTCGCCCTCGGCCACGACCAGCAGGACCAGGGCGGCGGCGGCGAGCACGACGACGCCGTAGCGGTAGACCTGCCGGTCGGCGCGCAGCCCGAAGACGTGCGGCAGATGGTTGTCGCGGGCCAGCAGGGAGGTCAGGACCGGCATGCCGCCGAAGGAGGTGTTGGCCGCGAGCGCGAGCAGCGTCATGGTGGCGAACTGCACCACGTAGAAGCCTGCGTTGTGACCCAGGGACGCCTCGGTGAGCTGCGCCAGGACGGTCTTGGTGCCGCTCGGCGCGACATGGAACTTGCCGATGAGCAGCGACAGCCCGATGAGCATGGCCCCGAGCAGCGCGCCGAGCGCGACCTCGGTGCGCTGCGCCCGCCGGACCCTCGGGGTGCGAAAGGTGGGGACGGCGTTCGCGATGGCCTCCACGCCGGTCAGCGCCGAGCAGCCCGAGGCGAACGCCCGCAACAGCAGCAGGACTCCGACCGCGGAGACGGCCGGGGCCGTCGGATGGACGGGCGGGACCGCCGGTGTCGGGCGCACCAGCCCGGCCACGACGACGGCGGCGATCGCCGCGACGAACACCACGGTGGGAGCGATCATCACCTTGGCGGACTCGGCGACCCCGTAGAGGTTGACCGCCGTGATCAGCCCCAGCACGATCACGCACAGCGGCACCCGGTCGCTGTACAGGACGGGGAAGGCGGAGGTGAGCGCGGCCACGCCGGCGGAGACCGACACCGCCACGTTCAGCACGTAGTCGATGATCAGCGAGGCGGCGGCGACCAGGCTGACCCGCCGGCCCAGATGCCGCCCCGCGACCGCGTACGCGCCGCCCCCGTTCGGGAACGCGGCGATCACCTGCCGGTAGGAGAACGTCAGCGCCGCCAGCAGCACCACGATCGCCAGCGTCACCGGCAGGGTGAAACCCAGGCCCTGGCTGCCGGCCACCGCCAGCACCACCACGATCGCCTCCGGCCCGTAGGCCACCGAGGCGAGCGCGTCCAAGGACAGCGCGGCCAGCCCCTGCGGCACCGTCAGCCGGTCCCGCTCCTGCCGTTTCCCCACGATCCGCCCGGCAGTGCGCCGCCGACCCGCATCCTCGGCCCTCGCGCCCACGGCTCCACCGCCCTCACGTCGCCTTCGGAACCCCAGAGGCAGGATCCCCCGCAAACCACCGAATTCGGCGCAAGAGAGGTGTTAAAGGTCGTCCAGGGTCACCCGCGTCCTGCTACACCGGAAGAGGCAGGCAGGAGGTGCCCACGATGTCCGACCACCTCGTCAGAGGGCCCATCGCGATCGTCGCCGCCCTGGTGGCACCGCTCGCGGTCAGCGCGGTGCTGCTGCCCTTCCGCGCCGGCCTCGCCAACACCGTCGTCGCTCTCGTCCTCGTCGCGGTCGTCGTCGCGGCAGCGGCCCTCGGCAACCGGCCGGCCGGCGTCCTCGCCGCGGTGTCCGCGGCCGTCTGGTTCGACTTCTTCTTCACCGTGCCCTACCAACGGCTCACGATCACGAGCACCGCCGACATCACCACCGCCGTCGTGCTGCTCGCCGTCGCCCTGACCGTCTCCCAACTGGCGGCCCGCGCCCGGCGCCTGGAAGTCGTCACCATCACCGACACCGACTACCTCGCCCAGATCCACCACGCGGCCCAACTGGCCAGGGAGGCGACCTCACCCGACGCGGTGGTCGAGGCCGTGCGCGCGCAACTCGTCGGCCTGCTCCACCTGCGCGGCTGCCGCTTCGAGTACGGCACCCTGCTCGGCCACGCCCCCCGCCTGGAATCCGACGGCTCCCTCACCGTCGGGCGCAGAACGTGGGACGTCGACCGACTCGGCATGCCCGACCAGGACATCGAACTGCGCGTCCTCGCGGGCGGCCACTTCCACGGCCGCTTCCTGCTCCGCCCGACCCCCGGCCACACCCCGCCCCTGGAGGCCCGCCTGGTCGCCGTCACCCTGGCCGACCAGGTGGGCGCCGCCCTCCAGACCACCTGGAGAACCCCGAGGCCCACAGCCTGACCCACACCGCACCCCAGGCCACGAAAACGCCGCAGCGCCCGGACCGGCCGAAGCCGAACCGGGCGCTGCGGAGCAGGTCGGAGGTGTTTCCTCCTCCTGCGGCCGTAGGCCCTGTGGGACTCGAACCCACAACCAATGGATTAAAAGTCCACTGCTCTGCCAATTGAGCTAAGGGCCCAGGCGATGTTGCCTACCCGAGCATAGCGGGAGGAGGGCCCGTCGCCGATCGGGTATCCGGGGTGCCCGGCCGGAAGTTCGGCGCGATCGGCGGTGACCGGGTGACCGTTGCGGTCGGAAGATCCCCTTGTAGCCCTTCCAGCCACCGGAGATCTTCGTGCCGGGGTGCCGGAGCAGTGGCCGCCGCCGGGGCCCGCGGTGGTCAGCGAGGCACGGGTGGTCAAAAACCGAAGGGCCCGTACGACAGGAGTCGTACGGGCCCTTCAGAGTGGGTTCACCCGGCGTCAGCCGTTGCGCTTCCAGCGCGGCTTGTCGTCGCGGCGGCCGAAGGAACCGCCGTTGCCGCCGCGGTGGTCGTCACGGCGGCCGTAGGGGCGCTCGTGGCCGCCGGAGCGGAAGCCGGGGCGGTCGCCCTGGCGGTCACGGTTGAACGGGCGGTCGCTGCCGCGGTGCCCGCCGCGCTCGTCGCGCCGGGCCGGGCGGTCGTCACGACGGAAGCCACCCCGGTCGTCACGACGGTCGAACGAGCCACGGTCGTCACGGCGGTCGGAGGAACGAGGCGCGCGGTCCCGGTCACGGTGGAAACCGCCCCGGTCGTCGCGCCGCTCGAAGGAACGGCCACCACGGTCGCCCCGGTCACCGCGGTCGTCACGGCGGAAGCCGCCCCGGTCGTCACGACGGTCGAACGAGCCACGGTCGTCACGGCGGTCGAAGGAACGGCCACCGCGGTCGCCACGGTCGCCCCGGTCGTCACGGCGGAAGCCGCCCCGGTCACCGCGGTCCCGGTCCCGGTCCCGGTCACGGTTGAAGCCACCACGGTCGTCACGACGGTCGAAGGAACGGGGCGCACGGTCCCGGTCGCGCTGGAAACCACCGCGGTCCTCGCGCCGCTCACGCCGGTCGTACGACGACGGGGCCGCCGTACGCTCCTCACGCTCGGCGCCCTCTTCCCGGTCGATGCGTTCGACGTCCCGGGCGGCCGGCTGCTCCGGCACCGACACCTCGGCCACCGCCTGCTCCTCGGCCACCGCGTCCGAGCCCTCGGACGTCACGGTCTCGCCGCGCTCGCGGGCGAGCCGGGCGACCAGCCGGTCGGCCTCGTCACGCAGCTCGGCCGCACGCCGCTGCGCGCGCTCCAGCTGCTTGGCGAGGTGGGTGACCTCGCGCTCGGCCAGCTGGGCCGCGGTGCCCGCGGACTCGGCCTGAACCTCGGTCATCGACCGAGCGCCGGTGATCTCGGCGACCTCCGGGTCGAAGGCCGCGCCGCCCTGGATGATGTGGCGCGAGGCGTCCACGCCCGCGTCCTCCATGAGGCGGAAGATCTGACGCCGCTGGTGCGGCAGGGACAGCGAGACCACCGTGCCCGTACGGCCCGCGCGGGCCGTACGGCCGGCCCGGTGCAGGTAGTCCTTGTGGTCGCCGGCCGGGTCGACGTTCAGCACCAGGTCGATGCCGTCGACGTGGATACCGCGGGCGGCGACGTCCGTGGCGACCAGGACGTTGACGTAACCGTCCTTGAAGTCGGCCAGGGTGCGGGTGCGGGCGCCCTGGGTCATGCCGCCGTGCAGCGCCTCGGCCTTCGCACCGGCCTCGCGCAGCTGCTCGGCCACGCGGTCGGCGCCCAGCTGGGTGCGCACGAAGATGATGGTGCGGCCCTTGCGGGAGGCGATGGCCGCGGTGACCGGCGCCTTGTCCTTGGGCTTCACGATCAGGATGTGGTGCGACATGGTCGTCACCGCGCCCTGTGCCGCGTCGACCTCGTGGCTGACCGGATCGGTCAGGTAGCGGTCGACGAGGGTCTTGATCTCGTTCTCCATCGTCGCGGAGAACAGCATCCGCTGACCGCCCGCCGGAACCTGGTCCAGCAGCTCGGTGACCTCGGGCAGGAAGCCCAGGTCGGACATCTGGTCGGCCTCGTCCAGGACCGCGATCTGCACATCCTCCAGGGAGCAGGCGCCGCGGTTGATGAGGTCGCGCAGCCGGCCCGGGGTGGCGACCAGGATGTCGACGCCCTTCTCCAGGGCGTAGATCTGGTTGCCCATGGAGGTGCCACCGCAGACGACCTTCATCCGCAGGCCGACGACGTCGCCGTAGGGCTGAAGGGCGTCGGCCACCTGCATGGCCAGCTCACGGGTCGGGGTGAGGATGACCGCACGCGGCCGCTTCCGCTCGGTGCGGCCGCCGGCCAGCGTGGTCAGGGTCGGCAGACCGAAGGAGAGGGTCTTGCCGGAGCCGGTGCGGCCCCGGCCCAGGATGTCCTTCCCGGCCAGGGCGTCCGGGATGGTCGCGGCCTGGATCGGGAAAGGCGTGGTCACGCCGTTCTGCGCGAGCTTGCGGACGACGCCCTCGGGCAGGCCGAGGTCCGCGAAGGTGATCTCCGGGGCCTCGTTGTTCTCGGGAGCGTCGTCGGCGTTCTCGGGCACGACGACGTGATCAGTGGCAATGGACATGCGAATGCGAAACCTTCCGGAGTCTCGTCGGCACGCGCCCGTCAACTCCGTGATTCGCGCCACGACCGCCTCGATGCGGTCCGCCACGGCAAAGGAGAGTACGCGCCACACGGCGCGCTCTGCGTGGGCGCCGGGCAAATGGGATCAAACGATCTGCCACCATACGCACCCTGCACCCCCGAAGGCAAACCGACGGCGCCGCCGCAGGTCAGCCCCTCGTCCGGTGCGGTTGCCGGCCCGGCTTGTACGAGCGTTCCCGCTGCTCCAACTGCGACCCCGTGCCATCGTGCGCCGAAGGCGACGGCTCGGCCGACGGCGGATCCGAAGACGCCGGCGGAGCGGGCGGCGAAGCCGGCGGCTGCTCGGGCGTGGCGGACGTCTGCGGGGGCACCGACACCGCCTCTGTCGGCGTCGGCTCGCCCGGCTTCGGCGGCAACCCGCCAGTGCCCGGCGCCGCCGACGCGCCCGGCTCGTCCGACGGCGAGGCCGACACGGACGGCGACTCGCCGGGCTTCCCCTTCCCCCCGTGACCACGCTTGCCGTCCCCACCGCCACCCGTGCGGCCCGCGCCACCGCCGAACACCGCGTCCTCACCGCCCGGGGCCCCGCCGCCCCGCTCTCCGGCGGAGTGCGACGGCCTGACCGCGCCGCCGGCGTCCTCCCCCACGCTCACGCAGCCGGCGGCGGCGGTGACGGCGGCGACCGCGGCGGCGAGACGGACGGATACGTACAAGGGGCGCACGGGCAGCCACCTCCGGGATGAGAAGTCACCATCCCCAACTCCGTTCACCCGCCGGAGGACACGCGACCGCACGCGGCGAGGGTCAGCCGTACCCCAGCGCGTGCAGACGTTCGTCGTCGATCCCGAAGTGGTGGGCGATCTCGTGAACCACCGTCACCTCCGTCTCCGCGACCACGTCCTCCCGTGTCTCGCACATGCGCAGCGTCGGCCCGCGGTAGATCGTGATCCGGTCCGGCAGCACCCCCGCGTACCACTCACCGCGCTCCGTCAGCGGGGTCCCCTCGTACAGCCCGAGCAGCTCGGGATCGTCGGCGGGCGGCTCGTCCTCGACGAACACCGCGACGTTGTCCATCAGCCGCGTCAGCTCCGGCGGAATCCGGTCGAGGGCCTCGGCCACCAGTTCCTCGAACTCCTCGCGCGTCATCTCCAGCACACCGTCATTGTCCGGTACCGCCCGCGCGACCATGCCGCGCACGGGCATACCGGGTGTCGGGCATGGGCATACGCGCCCAATGCCCCGCGTCCCCGCCGCAGACCCGAACCGGCCGAACCCCCTCCGCGGCATACGGAGGGCGGTGCACGCCGTCGCCCTCCGCCGCCGATCGACCCGTCCGCGCCCGGACCTCTCACTGGCGCACGAGCCGCGCCCCTGGGCACGCGCCGCCGGACTGGTGGCCGTCGTCCTGGTCGGCGCCTGGCTGGGGCTGCTCGTCGTCGGCAACGTACGGGTCCCGGTCGGCCCCATGAACACCACGATGACCCTGCGCCCGTCCCTGACCGGCGGCACGAAGATCAACGTCTCTCCGCTGGGCTCCCTGGAACTGGACAGCCATATCGCCCCCGTCCGCCTCGACGTGAACGTCGACCAGCTCGACCCGGCCCGCTCCCAGGCCCTGGTCGTCCACCCGGAACGCCTCTCCGGCCTCCAGGACGAAGTGGCGCACGACGTCGAGCACGGCACCCTCGACCTGGCCCTGCGGTCCTGCGTGGCCGTCGTCTCCGGCGCCACCGCGCTCGGCCTCGCGGTCTACCGCCGACCGCGCCGCGCCCTGGCGGCCGGCGGCCTGGCCCTGACCCTGCTCGCCGCGTCCGGGGCGACCGCGTTCGCCACCTGGAATCCCAAGTCGGTACTGGAGCCGAAGTTCTCCGGGCTGCTGTCCTCGGCGCCCTCCGTGGTCGGCAACGCCCGCAGCATCGTCACCGAGTTCGACGTTTACCAGAAGGAACTGGCACGCCTGGTGACGAACGTGACCAAGCTCTACGACGTCACCTCCACGCTCCCCGCCTACCAGCCGGACCCGACGACCATCCGGGTCCTGCACGTCTCCGACATCCACCTCAACCCGGCGAGCTGGAAGATCATCGCCTCGCTGGTGGAGCAGTACAAGGTGAACGTGATCGTCGACTCCGGCGACACGATGGACCACGGCACCGCGGCGGAGAACGGCTTCCTGGACCCGATCGGGGACCTGGGTGTCCCCTACGTCTGGGTGCGCGGCAACCACGACTCGAAGGTCACTCAGCGCTACCTGGAGCACATGAAGAACGTGCACGTGCTGGACGACGGCCGCGCCGAGACCATCGCCGGCCTGCGCTTCGCCGGCATCGGCGACCCCCAGTTCACCCCCGACCGCTCCGGCGCGCCGGGCGCCGACGCGTCCGAGGAACTGGCCGGCGCCCGTCTGGCATCGGCCCTGCGCGACCAGCGGGCCAAGGGCACCCCCGTCGACATCGCCATCGCCCACGAACCGTCCGCGGCCCGCGAGACCGACGGCACCGTGCCGCTGGTGCTGTGCGGCCACCTCCACCACCAGGGGACCGAGGTCCTCAGGTACGGCACGCGGCTGCGCATGGAGGGGTCCACGGGCGGCAGCGGGCTGCGCGCGGTCGAGAGGGAGCACCCGGCCCCGATCGAGGCGTCGATCCTCTACCTCGACCGGGACAGCCGCCGCCTCCAGGCCTGGGACGCGATCAAGCTGGGCGGCCTGGGCCTGACGACGGCCGAGGTCAGCCGCCACCTGCCCGAGGAGAACAAGCCCGGCGCCACGTCCTCCCCGACCGCGCCCACCCCCTCCACAGCCTCCCCGTCCGCGCCCTCCCCCTCCGGCTCGTAAACGGTTTTGGCGATACCCCCGGCCATCCCCTATGCTTTTCACGTCCCCGACGCGCTGAGAAGCGCCCAGGCGGGCCGATAGCCCTCATCGTCTAGCGGCCTAGGACGCCGCCCTTTCAAGGCGGTAGCACGGGTTCGAATCCCGTTGGGGGCACGCAGTACGGTGTGCGACACTTACGTTCGTTGGTTCGCACACAACCATGGTCCTGTGGAGCAGTTTGGAGTGCTCGCCACCCTGTCAAGGTGGAGGCCGCGGGTTCAAATCCCGTCAGGACCGCTGAGGTTTCACGTGAAACCTCAATGGCTGGGTAGCTCAGTTGGTACGAGCGATCGCCTGAAAAGCGATAGGTCGCCGGTTCGACCCCGGCCCCAGCCACCAGAGAAAGATCCCGCCCATCGGGCGGGATCTTCTTTTTGTTCGCCGGCACAGCCGGCAGGCAGCCGCAGCCCTTCGGCCCCGGAGCGGACAGGACTCCGACCGAGGACGGACGCGTACACCGGAGTGCCACCGCCCGCAGCCGGCGGCCCGCGGCAAAAGCGTTAGCCAGGATTTTCCTGGGGATGAGATCCTGGGTCCCGTATGTCTACGCATCCCGCCCCCGCCCTCGGCGCCCTCGCCTCCCGCCTGAACGAGTTGTCGCTGCGTGACGCGCACCGGCTCGGCCGCAGGCTCGAAGGCGCGCGCAAGATTCGCAAGCCGGAGGCGCGTGCCGCCGTTCTCGCCGAGGTCGAGGGCGAGGTCGGGAAGGCCGAGGAGCGCATGTCCGCCCGGCGTTCCCGGGTGCCGGCGATCGGCTATCCCGAGCAGTTGCCGGTCAGCCAGAAGAAGGACGAGATCGCCGACGCGATCCGCGCTCACCAGGTCGTCATCGTCGCCGGTGAGACGGGGTCCGGGAAGACCACGCAGATCCCGAAGATCTGCATGGAGCTGGGCCGGGGTGTGCGGGGCATGATCGGGCACACTCAGCCCCGCCGGATCGCCGCCCGTACCGTCGCCGAGCGTGTGGCGGAGGAGCTGGACACCCCGCTCGGTGCGGCCGTCGGCTGGAAGGTGCGGTTCACCGACCAGGTGGATCCCGACGCCACGTTCGTGAAGCTGATGACGGACGGCATCCTGCTCGCCGAGATCCAGACCGACCGCGAGCTGCGGGCCTACGACACGATCATCATCGACGAGGCCCACGAGCGGTCCCTCAACATCGACTTCCTGCTGGGCTATCTCGCGCAGCTGCTGCCGCGGCGACCGGACCTCAAGGTCGTCATCACCTCGGCCACCATCGATCCCGAGCGCTTCTCCCGGCACTTCGGTGACGCCCCGATCGTCGAGGTCAGCGGGCGGACGTATCCCGTGGAGGTGCGGTACCGGCCGCTGCTGGAGGAGGACTCCGACGACGCCGACCGGGACCAGATCACCGCGATCACGGACGCGGTGGAGGAACTCATGGCCGAGGGGTCCGGGGACATCCTCGTCTTCCTCTCGGGGGAGCGGGAGATCCGCGACACGGCCGACGCGCTCAACAAGAAGAACTACCGGTTCACCGAGGTGCTGCCGCTGTACGCCCGGCTGTCGCACGCCGAGCAGCACCGGGTCTTCCAGCCGCACACCGGCCGCAGGATCGTCCTGGCGACCAACGTCGCCGAGACCTCCCTGACCGTCCCCGGCATCAAGTACGTCATCGACCCCGGCTTCGCCCGGATCTCCCGGTACAGCCACCGCACCAAGGTGCAGCGGCTGCCGATCGAGCCGGTCTCGCAGGCCAGCGCCAACCAGCGCAAGGGCCGCTGCGGGCGTACGTCCGACGGCATCTGCATCCGGCTCTACGGCGAGGACGACTTCCTCACCCGTCCGGAGTTCACGGACGCGGAGATCCTGCGCACCAACCTCGCCTCCGTCATCCTCCAGATGACCGCGGCCGGCCTCGGCGACATCGAGAAGTTCCCGTTCATCGACCCGCCGGACCACCGCAACATCCGTGACGGCGTGCAGCTGCTCCAGGAGCTGGGCGCGCTGGACCCGGCGCAGAAGGACCCCCGCAAACGGCTCACGGAGACCGGCCGCAAGCTCGCCCAGCTGCCGGTCGACCCGCGTCTGGCCCGTATGGTGCTGGAGGCCGACCGCAACGGCTGCGTCCGCGAGGTCATGGTGATCGCCGCCGCGCTGTCCATCCAGGACCCGCGCGAGCGTCCCGCCGAGAAGCAGGCCCAGGCCGATCAGCAGCACGCCCGCTTCCGGGACGAGACCAGCGACTTCCTCGCCTACCTCAACCTGTGGCGCTACATCCGCGAGCAGCAGAAGGAGCGGGGCTCCTCGTCGTTCCGGCGCATGTGCAAGCAGGAGTTCCTGAACTTCCTGCGTATTCGCGAATGGCAGGACATCTACAGCCAGTTGCGCACGGTCGCCAAGCAGATGGGCATCCATCTGGACGACCAGGACGCGCCCGCCGACCGGATCCACGTCTCGCTGCTGGCCGGTCTGCTCTCGCACGTCGGCATGAAGGACGTGAAGGAGTCCAAGGACTCCGGGCCCGGCGCGCGCAAGGACGGCGGCCGGAACGAGTACCTGGGTGCCCGCAACGCCAAGTTCGCGATCTTCCCTGGCTCGGCGCTGTTCAAGAAGCCGCCGCGCTTCGTGATGTCCGCCGAGCTCGTCGAGACCTCCCGGCTGTGGGCCCGCGTCAACGCGAGGATCGAACCGGAGTGGGTCGAGCCACTGGCCGGGCACCTGCTGAAGCGGACCTACAGCGAACCGCACTGGGAGAAGGACCAGGCGGCGGTGATGGCGTACGAGAAGGTCACGCTGTACGGCGTTCCGATCGTCGCCCAGCGGAAGGTGAACTACGGGCGGATCGACGCGGAGCTCAGCCGGGAGCTGTTCATCCGCAACGCGCTCGTCGAGGGCGACTGGCGCACGCACCACAAGTTCTTCGCCGACAACCGCAGGCTCCTCAGCGAGGTGGAGGAGCTGGAGCACCGGGCCCGGCGCCGGGACATCGTCGTGGACGACGAGACGCTGTTCGACTTCTACGACCGGCGGGTGCCCGAACACGTCGTGTCCGGGGCGCACTTCGACTCCTGGTGGAAGCGCAAGCGGAACGAGCAGCCGGACTTCCTGGACTTCGAGCGGGAGATGCTCATCCGGGAGTCGGCGGAGGCGGTCACCAAGGCCGACTATCCGGATTCCTGGCGGCAGGAGAACCTCAAGTTCCGGGTGACGTACCAGTTCGAGCCGGGCGCGGACGCGGACGGCGTGACCGTCCACATCCCGTTGCAGGTGCTGAACCAGGTCACGGACGAGGGCTTCGACTGGCAGATCCCGGGGCTGCGCGAGGAGGTCGTCACCGAGCTGATCCGCTCGCTGCCCAAGCCCATCCGCCGCAACTACGTTCCGGCGCCGAACTACGCGAAGGCGTTCCTGGAGTCGGCGGTGCCGTTGCAGGAGCCGCTGACCACCACCATGGCGCGGGAGCTGAAGCGCATGGTCGGTGTGCCCTTCGAGGCCGAGGACTTCGACTGGTCCAGGGTCCCCGACCATTTGAAGATCACCTTCCGGATCGTCGACGAGCGGCGCCGCAAGCTGGCCGAGGACAAGGACCTCCAGGCGCTGAAGCTGCAGCTGAAGCCCAGGGCGCGCCAGGCCCTGTCGCAGGCCGCCGCGGCGACCGCGGAGCGGCAGGGCGGAGAGTCCCTGGAGCGCAAGGGCCTGACCGACTGGACCATCGGCACGCTCACCCGGGTCTTCGAGACCCGCCGGGCCGGCCAGCCGGTGAAGGCCTTCCCGGCGCTCGTCGACGACGGCGACACCGTCTCCGTACGGCTCTTCGACACCGAGGCCGAGCAGGCCGAGGCGATGTGGCGGGGCACGCGGCGGCTGATCCTGCGCAACATCCCGGTCAACCCGGCGAAGTTCGCGTCCGAAAAGCTGAGCAACCAGCAGAAGCTCGCTCTCTCGGCGAACCCGCACGGCTCGATCCAGGCGCTGTTCGACGACTGCGCGACGGCGGCGGCGGACCGGCTGATCGCGGACTTCGGCGGGCCGGTCTGGGACGAGGAGTCGTACCGGAAGCTGTACGACAAGGTGCGTGCCGACATCGTGGACACGACCGTGCGGACGGTGGGCCAGGTGCAGCAGGTGCTGGCCGCCTGGCAGGCCTGTGAGCGGCGTCTGAAGGCCGTACGCAGCCCCGCGCTGCTGCCGAACCTGGCGGACCTGCGGGCTCAGCTGGACGGCCTGGTGAAGCCCGGCTTCGTCACGGCGTCCGGGGTACGGCGTCTGCCGGACCTGATGCGCTATCTGGTGGCCGCCGACCGCCGCCTCCAGCAGATGCCGACGAACGTCCAGCGGGACACCACGCGCATGGAGAAGGTCCACGAGATGCGGGACGAGTACGCGTGGCTGCTCGAGCAGATGCCGCGGGGCCGGCCGGTGCCGTCCTCGGTCCTGGACATCCGCTGGATGATCGAGGAGCTGCGGGTGAGCTACTTCGCGCACGCGCTGGGCACGGCGTATCCGGTCTCGGACAAGCGGATCGTGAAGGCGATCGACGCGGCCGTGCCGTGATGGCACGTGCACGCTAAGTGAGTTCGACCCCGGGCTCCTGCTCCTGTACAGTCTCTTCTCGCAGCGCAACGCACGAATGGCGCCGCGAAACCTGGTCCTGTGGAGCAGTTTGGAGTGCTCGCCACCCTGTCAAGGTGGAGGCCGCGGGTTCAAATCCCGTCAGGACCGCATTGTCAAGAGGGCCCGACCCCCCGAGGGGGTTCGGGCCCTCTTCTCGTGTGCTCGCATACTCCGTCCGCGCGGCCCCTTCCGGAGGGGCGGAGGGGCCCTGTGGCGGCCTGTGGCGCGCCGCCGTGTCTTGACGGCGTCACATTCCCTCGGTACCCAAGGAGCAGGTTCCCTCAGTACCCAAGGAGCAGGCTCCGCTCCCCTGCGGTCCACTGGAGGTGGCGTATGGCGGCATCGGCCAGGCACGAGACGCGGGCGCTGCTCCGCGCACATCTCGCGGCAGCCTCGTCGTACCGCCATCTCACGCGCCGCTGCGCCGTCTGCCGTCAGCTGCTGCGACTGGAGATGGCCGGCGCCCCGTGGGCGGCCCCAGGCGCCGCGGAGGAGCCGGTGGAGGACGAGAGCCCCTCGACGGCGTGAACCGCCCCGGGGTGCACCTCGAATCCCGAACTCCCTTGCAGGCGTGGGGCGATGGAACCGGAGCTTCCACTAGCGCAGAGACACGGCCGGCAACAAGCGCCTCGGCATGTGACGGGTGTCACCGAATGGGTTTCTGAAAGTGCGGTACTTACGCCCGCCCTACACAGGGTCAATTTAATATGTGCAATTGCACCGCCCTGTGTGTTGCTCCACAGATGATCCGCCGAGCCTCCCCAGACTCCGACAAGCCCGCTCACAGAGCCACCCCGCGGGCTCCGGAAGGCACACAAAAAAGATCGCGCTGGACCCGGCGGAGTCCAGCGCGATCGACGACGCACCCTTGTTCACTTGCCTGCGGAGCTCAGACGGCTTGGGCGTGGGGCCTGTTGGGGCAGGACCCGTGTCGCTTGGAGCTGCGGTTCCGGGCGCCTCGGCCAGTGGGGGACCAGCCGGTTCGTCCGGTTATTCGGTTGTTCAGGCCTCGCTGCGCTGCTGCGGAATACCCGCGAGCAGTGCGCGGACCTCAGCCTCGCGGTATCGGCGGTGCCCGCCGAGCGTGCGGATCGACGTGAGCTTGCCGGCCTTCGCCCAGCGCGTGACCGTCTTGGGGTCGACGCGGAACATGGTGGCGACCTCAGCCGGGGTCAGCAGCGGCTCGGCATCAGGGGTGCGAGCGGTCATGAGCGGCCTCCTCGGGAGAACCGAACCTTCTCGGTTCTTTCCTCTAAATTCTGCACCTTGACCCGCGTTGCCCGAAATGGCGGACGCGAGTCGAGTCGGTTATAGGACGAACGGCTTGTCCTCGGCACTACAACTACACCATCTGTCCAGCCGCGTCGGCCAAACCGATGGAATTGCCCTCCCAGGTGTTCATCAGCGACGGAAGCCGATGGACCATGCCATAGCGGACAGTCACGCGACTGTGACGATCAGTCACAGCACGATCAGGAGTCGCCAGACCCCCCAAAGAGTGCAATGCGGAGATTCCACCCACAGTGGAGCACAGTTGGACGGATGGAGCCCTCCCCGGACTCCTTGTCCTATTTTGGCACGAGGAGTGGCAAGCGGCGCAAGGGTCGGGTAAGTGCCGTCCGTCACCCTTGATGCAAACGCCCGGATCGGAACCTACGTCCCGTCAGCTCCCGGAAACGCCCTCGACGGTACGCCGTTCACCATCCGTTCAACCGTGATCTGCGTCACCCCGGACACGAGGTCGCCCGAGGTCGCGCGAGGTCGGACGGGGTCGGACGGGGTCGGACCTGGCGTGGCGTCAGTTCGCGGAGCGCCGGTCGCGTACCGCCCGCCAGCGCTCCACGAGCCGCCCGTACGCCTCTCCCGCGGCCGCCCCGTCGCCCTGGCGCAGCGCCTCGATGCCCTCGGCCACATCGGCGGCCGAGTGGTCGCCCTCCAACTCGCCGACCGGCAGCGCGTGCACCAGCCCGCCGTAGTCCAGCTCCACCAGCGAGCGCGGATGGAACTCCTCCAGCCAGCGTCCGACGTCCACCAGGCCGTCGATCAGCGGCCCCTCGTCGATGGCGTCCTTGAGCGCCCGCAGCCCGCGCGCCACCCGCCGCCGCGCCTGCACCATCGGCGTCCGGTAGCGCAGCACCGGCACGTCGCCACCGAAGCCGCCGGGGTCCCCGGCCGCACCGGAGCCCTTGACGTACTCCCGCTCCTCGTCGGAGACCAGCACGAACCAGTTCAGCGGCACCTGCCAGGTCGCGGTGCGGATCCAGGGACGGGCGTCGGGGTTGTCGGCCAGCCAGCGCTCGTAGTCCTGGGTGGCCTGGCGACGCACCACCGGCGGCAGGACCGCGTCCAGCACGGCGGCCGGGAACTCCTCGGCGAGGTCGCCCAGGGCCTGCCAGCCGCGCAGCCGGGTACGCCAAGGGCAGACGCAGACCACCCCGTCGACGTCGAGCACGAACGCGTCCGGGCTCTCGTGCACCGGAACCGGCACCGGCGGGGTGGGCAGCAGGTCGGCCAGTGAGCGGCGCAGTTCGTCCTGGTAGGAGGGGCGGTCGGGGCGGCGGGCATAGCGCGCCCAGTGGCTGCGCTCCGGCTCCGGGAAGGCGGCCAGCGGCTCGTAGACGCGCAAGTAGGTCGCGTACGGGACGACCACGGAGGACACCTTGGGCACGCCTGCTCCCTCCCCACCGGACCGGACCCGAAACCCGCCCGGCCCGCACCCGGGTGGACGGAAAACCACTGCAAATCGTCCCACGCCCGGGTGGCGGCGTACTCCGGGGGAGGGTGATCCCCACCACCAGGGTCATGGAAGGCGGGGTCAGGGTCTAATCTCCTGCTGAGCGGCCCACCGGCCGCCGCACACCACCCCTCCTCCCGCCTCCGCCACCACAACGCGCGGGGGTCTTCGGAGGGCCAGTCCCCGCTCGCCGCTACTTCCCCGGGAGTCACCACCGTGACCGACGTGACCAACGGCGTCCTGCACACCCTGTTCCACTCGGAGCAGGGGGGTCATGAGCAAGTCGTGCTCTGTCAGGACCGCGCCAGCGGCCTCAAGGCCGTCATCGCCATCCACTCCACCGCTCTGGGCCCCGCGCTCGGCGGTACGCGCTTCTACCCGTACGCGAACGAGGAGCAGGCCGTCGCCGACGCGCTGAACCTCGCGCGCGGCATGTCGTACAAGAACGCCATGGCCGGCCTCCGTCACGGCGGTGGCAAGGCCGTGATCATCGGTGACCCGGAGCAGATCAAGACCGAGGAACTGCTGCTCGCCTATGGGCGGTTCGTCGCCTCGCTCGGCGGGCGCTACGTCACCGCCTGCGACGTCGGCACGTACGTGGCCGACATGGACCTCGTGGCGCGCGAGTGCCGCTGGACCACCGGCCGCTCGCCCGAGAACGGCGGCGCCGGCGACTCCTCGGTGCTGACCTCCTTCGGTGTCTACCAGGGCATGCGCGCCTCCGCCCAGCACCTGTGGGGCGACCCGTCGCTGCGTGACCGCAAGGTCGGCATCGCCGGCGTCGGCAAGGTCGGGCACCACCTCGTCGAGCACCTGCTCAAGGAGGGCGCCCAGGTCGTGATCACGGACGTCCGGCAGGACGCCGTGCGGCGCATCGTCGACAAGCACCCCGCGGTTCAGGTGGCGGCCGACACCGACGCGCTGATCCGCACCGAGGGGCTGGACGTCTACGCCCCCTGCGCGCTCGGCGGCGCTCTGAACGACGACACCGTGCCGGTGCTGACCGCCAAGGTGGTGTGCGGCGCGGCCAACAACCAGCTCGCCCACCCGGGTGTCGAGAAGGATCTGGCCGACCGCTCGATCCTCTACGCGCCGGACTACGTGGTGAACGCCGGCGGTGTCATCCAGGTCGCCGACGAGCTGAACGGCTTCGACTTCGACCGGTGCAAGGCGAAGGCGTCGGAGATCTTCGACACCACGCTGGCCATATTCGCACGTGCGAAGGAAGACGGAATTCCGCCGGCCGCCGCGGCCGACCGGATCGCCGAGCAGCGGATGTCGGAGGCCAGGGCCGCCAAGGCCGCCAAGGCCGCCAAGGCCGTCGGGGACGCCCGGGCCGCGGGCTGACGGTACGGCGGACGTCGCGCGTCCGCGCGGTACCTGCCGGTGGACAGTTGGAGAGAACTCTCACTTCCACCGGCGGGTCGTCTGCGGATAAGTGGTTAAAATCGCCATTGACCAGCAAGGACAGGCTTCCTCGACGGTCCTGTGCACACGCGCGTCCGGTGGGCGACGTACCGTATGGGCGTGGGCTCAGGTACCGTGGAAGCCCTACGGACCGGTCTCTCCACGGAGAGCCCGTTCCGGATCATGAACGCGTGTCAGACTCTGGGGCCGTTGAGCCCCGTCGTTGAGGGGGTCGAGCCATGGGGCGCGGCCGGGCCAAGGCCAAGCAGACGAAGGTCGCCCGCCAGCTGAAGTACAACAGCGGTGGGACGGATCTCTCACGCCTGGCCGAGGAGCTGGGCGCATCGACGTCGAATCAGTCACCGAACGGTGACCGTTTCGAGGACGATGAGCATGACGACGACCTGTACTCACGGTACGCCGAGTTGTACGAGGACGACGACGAGGACGAGGACGACAACTCCTCGCGGCAGCACCGTCGCGGCGCATAGCGTCCGCGGCGGCTCAGCCGTTTCCTGCGTGCCGTAGGCATCGCACCTCACCCGGTCCGGGGCTCACGCACCGGACCGGGTTTCGTGCGCCCGCCGACGCCCATGGGGCGCCGGCGGCCGGAGCGTGCCGGTCACGCTGCGGTTCACGCGTGGTCCCCCACCAGGGCCGCGCCCGTGGTGTGCTCGCCGCGGTCGGTGATCTCGCCGGCCACCCAGGCGTCGAGCCCGCGGTCGGCCAGGGTGGCGAGGGCCACGTCGACCGACTCCTCGGGCACGATCGCGATCATGCCCACGCCCATGTTGAGGGTCTTCTCCAGCTCCAGCCGCTCGACGTCGCCGGTCTTGGCGACCAGGTCGAAGACGGGGGCCGGGGTCCAGGTGGAGCGGTCGACCACGGCGTGCAGGCCGTCCGGGATCACCCGGGCCAGGTTGGCGGCGAGACCGCCGCCGGTGACGTGGCTGAAGGCGTGTACCTCGGTGGTGCGGATCAGCGCCAGGCAGTCCAGCGAGTAGATCCTGGTCGGCTCCAGCAGCTCCTCGCCGAGGGTGCGGCCGAGGTCCTCGACGTGCGCCTCCAGCGGCAGCCCGGCCCGGTCCAGCAGCACGTGCCTGACCAGGGAGTACCCGTTGGAGTGAAGCCCGGAGGCCGCCATGGCGATCACCGCGTCACCCGTACGGATGCGATCCGGGCCGAGCAGCCGGTCCGCCTCCACGACGCCCGTACCGGCGCCGGCAACGTCGAAGTCGTCCTCGCCGAGCAGGCCCGGGTGTTCCGCCGTCTCGCCGCCGATCAGCGCGCAGCCGGCCAGGACGCAGCCTTCGGCGATGCCCTTGACGATGGCGGCGACCCGCTCGGGGTGGACCTTGCCGACGCAGATGTAGTCGGTCATGAACAGCGGCTCGGCGCCGCACACGACGATGTCGTCCA
This sequence comes from Streptomyces sp. NPDC093064, assembly GCF_044754605.1. Lineage (NCBI taxonomy): Bacteria > Bacillati > Actinomycetota > Actinomycetes > Kitasatosporales > Streptomycetaceae > Streptomyces > Streptomyces sp. NPDC093064. The sequence continues at coordinate 36,850 of NZ_JBIVPK010000036.1, read as the reverse complement.
TGACCATGGCGACCAGGTCGTGGCCGATGGTGTCGTACACGCCGAGCCGGCGGGCGATGTCGACCTTGGTGCCGACGCCGTCCGTGGCGGAGGCGAGCAGCGGGCGCTCGTAGCGCTTGAGGGCGGAGGCGTCGAAGAGGCCGGCGAAGCCGCCGAGGCCGCCGAGCACCTCGGGGCGGCCGGTCTTCTTCACCCACTCCTTCATGAGCTCTACGGCGCGGTCGCCCGCCTCGATGTCGACGCCCGCGCTCGCGTAGCTGGCGCCAGTGGTCTCGGAAGACATGACCTTGGGAACCTTCGTGTCGTCTTGCGTGCTTACGGGCGGCGGATCGCGTCGGCCGCGGCCGTGGCGGCCGGCCCGGCGGCCAGCTCGGACTCCAGCAGCTGTTTGCCGAGCAGCTCGGGGTCGGGCAGCTCCATCGGGTACTCGCCGTCGAAGCAGGCGCGGCACAGGTTCGGCTTGGCGATGGTGGTCGCCTCGATCATGCCGTCGATGGAGATGTACGCCAGCGAGTCGGCGCCCAGCGAGGTGCCGATCTCGTCGATGCTCATGCCGTTGGCGATGAGCTCGGCCCGGGTGGCGAAGTCGATGCCGAAGAAGCAGGGCCACTTCACCGGCGGCGAGGAGATCCGGATGTGCACCTCGGCGGCGCCGGCCTCGCGAAGCATCCGTACCAGGGCCCGCTGTGTGTTGCCGCGCACGATCGAGTCGTCGACGACGACCAGGCGCTTGCCCTTGATGACTTCCTTCAGCGGGTTCAGCTTCAGGCGGATGCCGATCTGGCGGATGGTCTGCGAGGGCTGGATGAAGGTGCGGCCGACGTAGGCGTTCTTCACCAGGCCGCTGCCGAAGGGGATGCCGGACGCCTCCGCGTAGCCGATGGCGGCGGGGGTGCCGGACTCCGGGGTGGCTATGACGAGGTCGGCGTCGGCGGGGGCCTCCTTCGCCAGGCGGCGGCCCATCTCGACGCGGGAGAGGTAGACGTTCCGGCCGGCGATGTCGGTGTCCGGGCGGGCCAGGTACACGTACTCGAAGACACAGCCCTTGGGCTTCGCTTCCGCGAATCGGGACGTGCGCAGACCGTTCTCGTCGATGGCGACGAACTCGCCGGGCTCGATCTCCCGGACGAAGCTGGCACCGGTGATGTCCAGCGCGGCGGTCTCCGAGGCGACGACCCAGCCGCGCTCCAGGCGGCCAAGGACCAGCGGGCGGATGCCCTGCGGGTCACGGGCGGCGTAGAGGGTGTGCTCGTCCATGAAGACGAGGCTGAAGGCGCCCTTGACCTGCGGCAGGACGGTGTGGGCCGCCTCCTCGATGGTCAGCGGCTTGCCGTCGGCGTCGACCTGGGCGGCCAGCAGGGCCGTGAGCAGGTCGGTGTCGTTGGTGGCCGCGACGCGGGTGGAGCGCCCGTTGTTGTCCTTCGGCAGGTCGGCGACCAGCTCGGCAAGCCGGGCGGTGTTGACCAGGTTCCCGTTGTGGCCGAGAGCGATCGATCCGTGCGCGGTGGCACGGAACGTCGGCTGGGCGTTCTCCCACACGGAGGCGCCGGTGGTCGAGTAGCGGGCGTGTCCGACCGCGATATGACCTTGGAGGGAGCCGAGCGAGGTCTCGTCGAAGACCTGGGAAACCAGTCCCATGTCCTTGAAGACGAGGATCTGGGAGCCGTTGCTGACCGCGATACCCGCGGATTCCTGGCCCCGATGCTGGAGGGCGTAGAGCCCGAAGTACGTGAGTTTTGCGACCTCTTCACCCGGAGCCCAGACACCGAAGACGCCGCACGCGTCCTGGGGGCCCTTCTCACCGGGGAGCAGGTCGTGGTTGAGTCGTCCGTCACCACGTGGCACGGCTCCGAGTGTAGGCGAGGTCGACCACTGGTCCGAATTGGGGGATGCGCGCCGGTCCGGTACCGCTCTCGTGCCGCTTCCCGAGCCCTGTCGTCGTTTTAGCAGGTCAGAGAGCTGAATCGATGATCCATCCGCTGACGGAGGTGCCGCCGGGAAGGTACTGCGGACTTTTCCGGGGTGGCCATGAGTGAGGTGTCGCACATCATTCGGGCCGTGAACGCCGTGGGGAGCGGGTTCAGGCCAGGAGCGGAAGCAGCCCACTGAGGTCGGCCCGCTCCCCGCTCGCGCTGACCTCGGCGGACGCCACGGCGTCCTGCCACGCCAGCCGGCCGGCGGCCAGCCGGACCCAGGTCAGCGGGTCGGTCTCGACGACGTTGGGCGGGGTGCCGCGGGTGTGCCGGGGGCCCTGCACGCACTGCACGACGGCGTACGGCGGGATGCGCACCTCGGTCGATCCGCCGGGCGCGCGGGCGGCGAGCGCGTCGGCCAGCAGCCGGGTGGCGGCGGCCAGCGCCTGGCGGTCGTAGGGGATGTCCAGGCCCGGCACGGCGGCGTTCAGGTCGTCGGTGTGGACGACGAGTTCGACGGCGCGGGTGACGACGTAGTCGGCCAGCGGCAGGGCGCCCGCGCTGGTGCCGAGCAGCCGGGTGCCGGGGTGCCCGCCGACAGCGGCCGTGAAGTTCCGCTCGGCGGCGTCGAGGTAGGCGACGAGGTCGGGGTTGCGGTCGGCGAGTTCGCGGGCGTGTGCCGCGATGGCCGGGGCGTCGGCGCCGATGGCCGACGGCCAGTCGAGCAGAGTGCCGTCCTGCCGGGCAGGCTCGGGCCGGTCGAGCAGCCGGCCGACGGCCGACAGGACCATGCCGACGTGGGCGGCCAGATCCCGCACGGTCCAGTCACCGAGCCGCGTGGGCAGCGCGAGCTGCTCGGGAGACAGCGTGCGTACGGCGTCCCGCACATGACCGAACTGCGCCAGCACGGCGGCGCGGGTCTTGCCGGGGTCGTAGGTCCGGGTGCGCTTCTTGACCGTGGGCATGGCGGCGAGCCTATGCCTTCACGGCTTGGCCACCTCGGCCTGTGACCGGCGACCGCGCCCGTGCGGAACGCACAGGCGGGCCCCGCCCTGGACCGGGCGGGGCCCGCACCGCGTATGCCGAGGTGGCTTACGCCAGCAGCGCCGGGATCGTTCCCTCGTGGGCCTCGCGCAGTTCGGTCAGGGGCAGCTCGAACTCGCCCTGGACCTCGATCGCGTCGCCGTCCACGACACCGATGCGGGTGACGGGCAGGCCACGCGCGCCGCACATGTCGTTGAAGCGGACCTCCTCGGAGCGCGGCACGGCGACGATCGCGCGGCCGGCCGACTCCGACAGGAGGAAGGTGAACGCGTCCAGGCCGTCGGGTACGACCAGACGCGCGCCCTTGCCGCCCAGAAGGGCGGACTCCACGACCGCCTGCACGAGGCCGCCGTCGGACAGGTCGTGCGCGGAGTCGATCATGCCGTCGCGGGAGGCGGAGATCAGGATCTCGGCCAGCAGCCGCTCACGCTCCAGGTCGACCTTCGGGGGCAGGCCGCCGAGGTGGTCGTGGACCACCTGCGACCAGGCCGAGCCGCCGAACTCCTCGCGGGTGTCGCCGAGGAGGTACAGCAGCTGGCCCTCCTCCTGGAAGGCGACCGGGGTGCGGCGGGAGACGTCGTCGATCACACCGAGGACGGCGACTACCGGGGTCGGGTGGATGGCGGCCTCGCCCGTCTGGTTGTAGAGCGAGACGTTGCCGCCGGTCACCGGGGTGCCCAACTGCTTGCAGCCGTCCGCCAGACCGCGCACGGCCTCCGCGAACTGCCACATCACGGCCGGGTCCTCGGGCGAGCCGAAGTTCAGGCAGTCGGAGACCGCCAGCGGCTTCGCGCCCGTGGTGGCGACGTTGCGGTACGCCTCCGCCAGCGCGAGCTGGGCGCCCGTGTACGGGTCGAGCTTGGCGTAGCGGCCGTTGCCGTCGGTGGCGAGGGCGACGCCGAGGCCGGTCTCCTCGTCGATCCGGATCATGCCGGAGTCCTCGGGCATGGCCAGGACGGTGTTGCCCTGCACGAAGTGGTCGTACTGCTGGGTGATCCACTTCTTGGACGCCTGGTTCGGGGACGCCACGAGCTTCAGGACCTGGTCCTTCAGCTCCTCGGCCGTCCGCGGGCGCGGCAGCTTGTTCGCGTCGTCGGCCTGGAGGGCGTCCTGCCACTGGGGGCGCGCGTACGGGCGCTCGTAGACCGGGCCCTCGTGGGCGACCGTGCGCGGGTCGACGTCGACGATCTTGCCGCCGTGCCAGTAGATCTCCAGCCGGTCGCCGTCGGTCACCTCGCCGATGACGGTGGCGATGACGTCCCACTTCTCGCAGATCTCCAGGAAGCGGTCGACCTTCTCCGGTTCGACCACCGCGCACATGCGCTCCTGCGACTCGCTCATGAGGATCTCCTCGGGCGAGAGCGTGGAGTCGCGCAGGGGGACGTCGTCCAGGGTGACGCGCATGCCGCCGGAGCCGTTGGAGGCCAGTTCGCTCGTCGCGCAGGACAGGCCGGCCGCGCCGAGGTCCTGGATGCCGACGACCAGCTTCTCGGCGAAGGCCTCCAGGGTGCACTCGATGAGCAGCTTCTCCTGGAAGGGGTCGCCGACCTGGACCGCGGGGCGCTTGGACGGCTTGGCGTCGTCGAAGGTCTCCGAGGCGAGGATCGACGCGCCGCCGATGCCGTCGCCGCCCGTGCGGGCGCCGTACAGGATGACCTTGTTGCCCGTGCCCGAGGCCTTGGCCAGGTGGATGTCCTCGTGCCGCATCACGCCGATGCAGCCCGCGTTGACCAGCGGGTTGCCCTGGTAGCAGGCGTCGAAGACGACCTCGCCGCCGATGTTGGGCAGGCCCAGGCAGTTGCCGTAGCCGCCGATGCCCGCCACCACGCCGGGGAGCACCCGCTTGGTGTCGGGGTGGTCGGCGGCGCCGAAGCGCAGCGGGTCGACGACGGCGACCGGGCGCGCGCCCATCGCGATGATGTCGCGCACGATGCCGCCGACGCCCGTGGCCGCGCCCTGGTAGGGCTCGACGTAGGAGGGGTGGTTGTGCGACTCGACCTTGAAGGTGACCGCGTAGCCCTGGCCCACGTCCACCACACCGGCGTTCTCGCCGATGCCGACGAGCAGGGCGTCGTTCTCGGGGGCCTTCTCGCCGAACTGGCGCAGGTGGACCTTGGAGGACTTGTACGAGCAGTGCTCGGACCACATCACGGAGTACATGGCGAGCTCGGCGCCGGTCGGGCGGCGGCCCAGGATCTCCACGACCCGCTCGTACTCGTCCTTCTTCAGACCGAGTTCGGCCCAGGGCAGCTCGACGTCGGGGGTCGCGGCCGCGTGCTCGACCGTGTCCAGAGGCGTCCTGCTCATGCGGTGACCAGCTTCTTGAGGATCGAGGTGAAGAAGGGCAGGCCGTCGGTACGTCCCGTACCGATCAGCGGCTCGGTGGCGTGCTCGGGGTGCGGCATGAGGCCCACGACGTTGCCGGCCTCGTTGGTGATGCCGGCGATGTCCCGCAGGGAGCCGTTGGGGTTGCCGTCCAGGTACCGGAAGGCGACGCGGCCCTCCGCCTCCAGCTTGTCCAGCGTGTACGCGTTGGCGACGTACCTGCCGTCCATGTTCTTCAGCGGGATGTGGATCTCCTGGCCGGCGGTGTAGTCGCTCGTCCAGGCGGTCGACGCGTTCTCCACCCGCAGCTTCTGGTCGCGGCAGATGAAGTGCAGGTGGTCGTTGCCGAGCATCGCGCCCGGGAGGAGGTGGGCCTCGGTGAGGACCTGGAAGCCGTTGCAGATGCCGAGCACCGGCAGGCCGGCCCTCGCCTGCTCGATGACGGTCCCCATCACCGGCGAGAAGCGGGAGATGGCGCCGGCCCGCAGGTAGTCGCCGTAGGAGAAACCGCCCGGCAGGACGACCGCGTCGACCTGCTTGAGGTCCTTGTCCCGGTGCCAGAGGGCGACCGGTTCGGCGCCGGCGAGACGGATCGCCCGCTGGGTGTCACGGTCGTCCAGGCTGCCCGGGAAAGTGACGACGCCAATACGAGCGGTCACTTCGCGGCCCCCGCGACTACGTCATCGGACTCGACCTTGACGGTGAAGTCCTCGATCACGGTGTTGGCGAGGAAGGATTCGGCAAGATCGTGAATGCGGGCGAGCGCGGCCTCGTCGACGGGCCCGTCCACTTCCAGTTCGAATCGCTTTCCCTGACGGACGTCGGAGATGCCTTCGAAACCCAGCCGCGGCAGTGCGCGCTGCACCGCCTGGCCCTGGGGGTCGAGGATCTCCGGCTTGAGCATGACGTCGACTACGACGCGTGCCACTGGCACTCCCGGTGTGTGGTGCTGAGCAGGTTCCTTCAGACTACCCGCACAAAATTTCTACGCGAGTAGACTCGTAGGAATCTACGTGACGCCCGTCACGGCCCCACACCGTTGGGCGGTCTTCGTGAAAAGTTCTGGGAAAGTTCGGTGTTCGGCGACCGATCCGGTATTGCACCGGGACACGCGGACAGATTTAGTCGGGCTTCCCATTGCAATGCCTGGCACTGTACAAATGAATTGGCAACAGCCGATACTTTTCCCGATAACAGGCGGACAGTCGGCATCTCCGAACATCTCCGCACGTCATGCATGGCATGGCGGAGCAGGTGAGCCACAGAGGTGTCGCACGAAGGGACCGATATTCGTGGCGCAGCGTGTCGTGGTCACTCTCTTTGACGACATCGACGGCTCGGAAGCGGCGGAGACGATCGCCTTCGGACTGGACGGCAAGTTCTACGAGATCGACCTGAACCAAGCCAATGCCAAGAAACTGCGTAAGGTGCTCGCGCCGTACGTGGAAGCCGGCCGCAAACGGTCGAAGTCGGGCAAGACCTACCGGCAGACGGAGGTCGCCCCCGATCCCGCCGCCGTCCGCGCCTGGGCGCAGGCCCACAAAATGGACGTGCCAGCCCGCGGCCGCATCCCCAAGAAGGTCTACGAGGCGTTCAGCGCGGCCCAGTGACGGCCGCTCCCGAAGGCGCCCGACCGTGGCCCAGGGCCCGTCAGTGGGCCCTGGGGACAACCGACTTGCGCACACCCCCTGTTGATCAGCTAATGTCTGGAGCACGCCGAGGGGCGAGGCCGGAAGGCCGAAACCCACGGAGTCCATGCGGGTGTAGTTCAGTAGTAGAACATCCCCCTTCCAGGGGGAAGGCGCAGTGTGCAATTCCTGTCACCCGCTCTGCACCGCCGGTCCCGACCACTGCTGTGGATCAGGTAGGCTGGTGCTCGCGCCGATCGGTGGGAGCCGGTCGGAGGCAATGCGGACGTAGCTCAGTTGGTAGAGCGCAACCTTGCCAAGGTTGAGGTCGCGAGTTCGAGCCTCGTCGTCCGCTCGGGAAAAAGACCCCGGTCCATCGGACCGGGGTCTTTTCGTTGTCCCCGGGATCCGCCCTGGTCCGCGGTATCCACCCCGGTCCGCGCTGTCTCCCGGTCCGCTCTGACATTTGTCATGCCGGGTGATGACACCGCGCACTGCTGTGGCGCCCCGGCCGCCGGGACGCTGGATCCATGGACACGGACGAGCACGTGATTGAGGTGACCGGCCTCCAGCGGGTGTACGAGGGCGGATTCGAGGCGGTGCGCGGTATCTCCTTCCACGTGGCCCCGGGCGAGATCTTCGCGCTGCTGGGCACCAACGGCGCCGGCAAGACCTCGACGGTCGAACTCCTGGAGGGCCTGGCGGCACCGACCTCGGGGCGCGTACGGGTGCTCGGACACGACCCGTACGCCGAGCGGGCGCTGGTGCGGCCGCGCATCGGGGTGATGCTCCAGGAGGGCGGCTTCCCCTCCGAGCTGACCGTCGCCGAGACCGCGCGGATGTGGGCGGGCTGTGTCAGCGGGGCCCGCCCGCCCCACGAGGTGCTGGCGCTGGTCGGACTCGAGCGGCGGACGGACGTACGGGTCAAGCAGCTGTCCGGCGGCGAACGGCGCCGCCTGGACCTGGCGCTCGCGCTGCTCGGCGAGCCCGAGGTGCTGTTCCTGGACGAGCCGACAACCGGGCTGGACGCCGAAGGACGCCGGGACACCTGGGAGTTGGTGCGGGCGCTGCGCGACGGCGGGACGACCGTGCTGCTCACCACGCACTACCTGGAGGAGGCCGAAGGGCTCGCCGACCGGATCGCGATCCTGCACGAGGGACGCATCGCGGCCGCCGGGACCCCGGCCGAGGTGACCGCCGCACAGCCGTCCCGGATCTCCTTCGAACTACCCATGGGCTTCTTCCTGGGCGACCTGCCCCCGCTCGCCGAACTGGGCGTGTGCGATCACGAGTTGGACGGCCGCGCCGTACGGCTGCGCACCCACGAACTCCAGCGGACCGCCACGGAACTGCTGCTGTGGGCCCGGCGGGTCGGGGTCGAACTGCGCGCGCTCGACGTGCGGTCGGCCTCGCTGGAGGAGGCGTTCCTCGGCATCGCGCGGGACGCCGCCGCGCCTCGGACGAAGGGGTCCATGGAGCACAAGGAGCACAAGGAGCACGCAGCATGAGCGCCGCCGTCACCACCCCCGCCGGCCGGATGGCCGCGCTCGCACGCGCCGAGCTGGCCCTGCTGGCCCGCAGCCGGAGCGCCCTGGTGGCGGGCGTGCTCCTGCCGCTGGTGCTGCCGTTCAGCGTGCGGACGGCGGCCGCGCAGATGAACCTGAAGGACGCCGGGCTGACCATCGGGCTGGTCATCCTGCCCGCCGCGATCGGCTTCTCCCTGCTGTTCGCCGTGTACTCCACCCTCGTCAGCGTGTTCGTCTCCCGGCGCGAGCAACTGGTCCTCAAGCGGCTGCGCACGGGCGAGCTGCGGGACGCCGAGATCCTCACCGGGGCCGCGCTGCCGGCCGTCGCCACCGGCCTCGTCCAGTGCCTGCTGTTGACCGGCGCGTGCACCGCGCTGCTCCACGTCCCCGCCCCGGGCGCGCCCCACCTCGCCGTCGTCGGGCTTCTGTCGGGTCTGCTGCTCAGCGTGCTGCTGGCGGCCGTCACCGCGAGCTTCACCCGGACCACCGAGAGCTCCCAGGTCACCTCGCTCCCGCTGCTGATCGTCTCGATGGTGGGCTCCGGGCTGACCGTGCCGCTGGAGCTGCTGCCCGAGCGGCTGGCCCGGTTCTGCGAGCTGCTGCCGCTGACTCCGGTGATCACGCTGGTGCGCGGCGGCTGGACCGGAGACCTGAGCGTCTACGACACCCTTCGGGCCCTGGCCGTCGCGCTCGCCTGGATCGCGATCGCGGTGTTTGCTGTACGGCGCCGGTTCCGCTGGGAGCCGAGGCGCTGAGACGTGGCATGAGAGGCAGGGGGAGAGTGGGGGAAGAGACCATGCGCGGGCCCGTTGGCTGGTGGCGCGGCAAGAGCACGCCGGCGAAGGTCGAGACGTACACACGGTGGTCGTTTCACTTCTTCGCGCTGATCGAGGCGGTCACTCTCGGACTCTCGGCCTTCCGGGAAGCGGGGCCGAACCCGGGGACCTGGTTGCTGCTTCTGGCGTGCGGACACTCCTTGACCTGTGCGGTGACGGCGTCCCGGGCGCTGGACTGGACACGCGGCCGCCGTCCACAGCCCGTGCGGATGCTGTGGACGCTGGCCGCCGTCACCGCGGCGACCGCCACCGTGGCGATCGCGGTGGCGGAGCGCGCGCACGGCCCGAAGGCCGACGCGGTCGTCACCGCGGCCGGCTCAGTCTTCGGGGGCGTGCTGGTCCTGGGCGCCGGCATCCTCGCGCTCGGCGTGCGCAACCGGCAGCGTGTGGTCGCGATCGTGCTGGGCTTCGCGGCCGGCGCCGGTCTCTGCGCCTCCCCGCTGGGCATCCGCGGCATCGCCGCGCTGGTCACGGCGGGCGCGGTGCTGGTCGGCGGCGCGTTCGTCGCCTTCACCTCCGTCTTCTCCGTCTGGCTGCTGAACGCCGTCTACGCGCTCGACGAGGCCCGGGAGACCCGCGCCCGGCTCGCGGTCGCCGAGGAGCGGCTGCGGTTCGGGCGGGACCTGCACGACGTGCTGGGGCGCAACCTCGCGGTGATCGCGCTGAAGGCGGAGCTGGCCGTGCAACTGGGCCGGCGCGGCCGGCCCGAGGCGGTGGAGCAGATGATCGAGGTGCAGCGGCTGGCCCAGGAGTCGCAGCGCGAGGTCCGTGCCGTGGTCCGCGGCTACCGGGAGGCCGACCTCGCCGCGGAACTCGCCGGCGCCCAGGGCGTCCTGGCGGCGGCCGGCATCGACTGCGCGGTCACCGGCTCGCCGGCCGGTCTGCCCGCGCCGGTGCAGTCCGCGCTCGCCTGGGTCGTCCGGGAGGCCGCCACGAATGTGCTGCGGCACGGAGACGCCCAGCGGTGCACCGTGTCCCTGCGCGTCGCAGGCGGCCGGGCCGAGCTGTGCGTCGAGAACGACGGGGTGCCCGAGTCCCCCGCCGGTGACCGGCCGGGCTCCGGGCTCGCCGGTCTGCGGGAACGGCTGTCGGAACTCGACGGCACCCTGCGGGCCGGTCCCGCGGAACGCGGCCGGTTCCGGCTGACCGCCGAGGTGCCGCTGCCGCCGCCCGCCGCCGATCCCGAGACCGCCCGTCCGTTGAGCGAGGCCACCCGATGACGACGTCCCCCGTGCCCGTACGGCTGCTGCTGGCCGACGACGAGCACCTGATCCGCGGCGCACTCGCGGCCCTGCTCTCGCTGGAGGACGACCTGCTGGTCGTCGCGGAGGCGGCGAGCGGACCGGAGGCGCTGGCCATGGCGCGAGCGCACGTGCCCGACGTGGCCGTGCTGGATCTGCAGATGCCGGGCGCGGACGGTGTGAAGGTCGCCACATCCCTGCGCGCTGAACTGCCGGACTGCCGGGTGCTGATCGTGACCAGTCACGGACGGCCCGGACACCTGAAGCGGGCGCTTGCCGCGGGTGTGCGCGGGTTCGTCCCGAAGACCGTCAGCGCCCAGCGGCTCGCCGAGATCATCCGCACCGTGCATGCCGGAAACCGCTACGTCGACCCGGAGTTGGCCGCCGACGCGATCTCCGCCGGGGACTCCCCGCTGACCGCGCGGGAGGCCGAGGTACTGGAGTTCGCCGCCGACGGGGCACCGGTCGCGGAGATCGCCGAGCGGGCCGCGCTGTCACCGGGGACCGTACGGAACTACCTGTCGTCGGCCGTGACCAAACTGGGCGCGGAGAATCGACATGCGGCAGTACGGCTCGCACGGGAGCGAGGTTGGGTATAGTTGGCCTCGCGCCACGGCGCAATGCGGACGTAGCTCAGTTGGTAGAGCGCAACCTTGCCAAGGTTGAGGTCGCGAGTTCGAGCCTCGTCGTCCGCTCGGGAAAAAGACCCCGGTCCATCGGACCGGGGTCTTTTCGTCTGCTACGACCAGCTCGTTCCCGTCAGCCGCTCGTACGCCTCCACGTACTTCGCCCGGGTCGCCTCCACGACCGGCTCCGGCAGCGGCGGCGGGGGCTGCTCGCTCCTGCGGTCCCAGCCGGACTCGGCGGACGTCAGCCAGTCGCGGACGTACTGCTTGTCGTACGAGGGCTGGGCGCGGCCCGGCTGCCACTGGTCGGCCGGCCAGAAGCGGGAGGAGTCCGGGGTGAGGACCTCGTCGGCGAGGACGAGCGTGTCCCCTTCGAAGCCGAACTCGAACTTGGTGTCGGCGAGGATGATCCCGCGGTCGCGGGCGATGTCCCGGGCCCGGCCGTAGACGGCGAGCGTCGCCTGGCGCAGCTGGGCGGCCGTCTCCGCGCCGACCTGGCGGGCCACCTCCTCGTAGGAGACGTTCTCGTCGTGCTCGCCGACCTCGGCCTTGGTGGCCGGGGTGAAGATCGGGGCGGGCAGCTCGGAGCCGTCGGTCAGGCCCTCGGGCAGGGCGAGGCCGCAGACCGTGCGGGTCTGCTCGTACTCGGCCAGGCCCGAACCGGTGAGGTAGCCGCGGGCCACGCACTCCACGGGGACCATCCGCAGGGACTTGCAGATCAGGGTGCGGCCCGCCCAGTCGGCGGGAGCGCCCTCGGGCACCTCGGTGGACAGGACGTGGTTCGGGGCCAGGTCGGCGAGCCGGTCGAACCACCACAGGGACAGCTGCGTGAGGACGCGGCCCTTGTCGGGGATCTCGGTCGGCAGCACCCAGTCGTAGGCGGACATGCGGTCGCTGGCGACCATGACGAGGTCACCCGCCTCGTTCTGGTACAGGTCGCGCACCTTGCCGGTGTGCAGATGCACCAGGCCCGGAACCTGGATCGGCTCGGGCTTTTCGACGAATCCGGACACGGTTCCTCCCCGTGGTTCTGTCCAATGGTTCGATTCTCCCGTATGGGAGGGATCGGTTCCGGGCTGGGGTGGCTCCGCGGTGGCGTTCAGTCGCGCTTGCAGATGCGATCCAGGAGGTTGGCGGTGGCGCGCTGGACCCGGGCGTCGACGTGGCCGGGGCGGTCCAGGGCCGGGGACCAGGCGAACGTCCCGGAGGCGAAGACCAGGGCGCCGGAGGGGGCCCGGTACAGGGACGTCTCCTGGTGGCGCGTCACGCCCTCGCCGTCCGTGTACGGGGAGTGGGCGAGCAGGATGCGGTCCTGGTACTCGGGCAGCGGGGTGCGCGGGAAGTAGCGGTCGGCCTCGCCCGCGACCAGGCCCGCGATCTCCTCGCCCTCCTCGGCCCCGGTCCCCTCCCAGAGCCAGTGGTCGGCGTTGCGGACGATCAGCGGATGCGGCTCGGGGACGCGCCCGGCGTACTGGATGCCGACCATCTGCTGCTCGGGCCGGTCGATCTCCCGCCACAGCACCGGCCGGCCGGGGCCCCTGCGCTTGCGGCAGGTCAGCAGGCGGTCGGGGACGCCGGACGGGGAGGGACCCAGTTCGACCTGCCAGTACATGGTGTTGGCCGACAGGAACACCAGGGACGTGCCGTGCTCGCGGGCGAGTTCGACGGTGCGGCGCATGCCCGCCGACCAGTACTCGTCGTGGCCGGGGAAGACCAGGCCGCGGTAGCGGGTGGGGTCGACCCGGTCGGCGTGCAGGTCGCGGGCGTCGGCGTAGGCGAGGTCGTAGCCGTAGCGCTCGGCCCAGCGGATGACGTCGTAGGCGTGGCCCACGTGCAGGGGCAGGCCCGCGCCCGCGTAGGGGCGGTCGAAGGAGACCGTGGTCGCGGCGTCGGCCTCGCCGAGCAGTCGGCCGTGCTGGTCCCAGGCGTGGTAGAGGCTGGCGCCGGTGTGGCCGTCCTCCGGGTAGAGGTTGTAGGCCTGCCAGGTGATGTCGGGCAGGAGCAGCAGCAGGTCCGCGGGGCGGTTGTCGCGGACGGTGAACGGGATGTGGGAGCGGTAGCCGTCGGTGGTGGTGAGCACGGCCACGTACGCGCCGACGCTCCAGGAGGACGGCACCTGCAACCGCCAGGACAGCCACCAGTGGTGGCAGGAGACCGTGCGGTCGGCGGTCAGCGGCGGGGGCTGGACGATGCCGGACAGGCGCGGGCTGGTGGTGATCTTGGCGGCGCCGTCGCCGCCGTAGTGCCCGATGCGGTAGACGTCCACGCCGAACTGCTGGGGCGGGTCGACGGTGATGTGGAAGTCGATCGCCTCGCCGGGCGTGACGGCGCCGGTGGAGACGAAGCCCTTGATCTGCCGGTGGACGTCGTCGGCGGAACGGGGGCCGACGCCGGAGGTACGGGGGGCGGGAACGCGGGGGCCGCCGGGCGCCGGCTGCGGGGACGGATCGACGTACCAGGGGACGACGTGGCCGGTGTCGTCGAAGTACGTCTCGCTGCCGCGCAGCCAGGGGACGGGGCCCAGGCCGAAGGGGTCCGTCACGGCGTGCGCGAGGGCTCCCGACTCCCAGCGGCGAATCTGCTCCGATCCCATGCCCGATCCCCTCCCTCGTGCCCCCGTGGTCTGTCATGCGGCGGTGCGGGTCTGTCGGTGGCCGCGGATGCCGACGGGTCGGGTCGGCGTGTGACGGTCGGCGTGTCCGGCTGTGGCTGTCGTATGTCGCACGCGCTTGCCACGTGCGCTATCGGTCCCAGCACATCACATAACGCGCGCATCCTGTCACTATTCGTTGTGAATTGGCCGAAAGTGGAAGAGGGGCATCCGGTAACGCGGCCGCCGGGACGGCGTCGGCCCGGGTCAGACCAGCCGTACGGGCTTTTCCGGACGTATGCCCGAGTCGACCAGCCAGGTCCGCAGCGGGACCGGGTCACCGTCCTCGACCAGGGCAAGGACCTTGGGGCTGAGGTCGGCGGCCCTCACACCGTTGATCAGGAGGGCGGGGCCGTCGAGCCAGTCGAGGCCCGGGGAGGCGTCGGCGGTGTCCATCGCGGCGCAGCACACCATCGCGGTGACGTGGTCGGCGAGGAGTTCGCGGCCGGTGCGGGGTGGTTCGAGCGGGAAGAGGGGCAGCGAGTCCTCGTTGCGAAGGGGTGTGCCGCCGAGCTGGTCGGCTACCGCCGACGCCGTGCACGCCGGTGGCGCCGACGCCTCCTCGCGGGCCAGCTCGGCGCTGATGCCGGCCGCGAGGGCGGCGCCGCGCTCGCTGCCGAGGCCGGGGTCTTCGTCCGGCGGGGCGGGCTCTTCGGGGGCGGTGTGGTGCTCCGGAGTCGCATGCCGGTCGTGTTCTGCGGGGTCTGCGGGGTGTGTGTGGTCTGCGTGGTCTGCGTGGTCTGTCGGTTCTCGGTACTCGCCGTGACCTTGGTTGTCGCCGTGCTCGCCGTGCCCGCCCTGCTCGCCGTGCCCGCCGTACGGGTGGTACGCGCCGTCGCCGTGAGCCGGCCGGGCGTCGTCGGCCGGGAGGCCCGTCCGCTCGGGGAGCTTGCCGGAGGGGGGCGGAGCGGACAGGTGCTCCAGGACCCGGGCCAGGGTCGGTCCGTGCGGATCGGCGGCGGAGCCGGGGGAGCGGCGGACGCCCAGGGCGTCCAGGACGCGGTGGAGGCGAGCGGCGTCGGTACGCCATTTGCGGTCGACGACCTCGTCCGGGTACTCCTGCCAGTCCACCGGGCACCAGTCCGGGCCGCGCTCGGCGGGGCCGCCGTGGAAGAGGCGCGCGGCCAGCAGCGAGGCGGCCTCGTCGATGACGCCGGGCTCCTCCAGCAGGTCGCAGGCCGGTCGCTCGCCGAGCCGGGAGGCGAAACCCTCGGCCAGGCGGTCGCGGCGGGACAGTTCGGTGAGGGCCGCGACGACACCGGCGTCGAGGCGGGAGGGCCAGCGGCCCATGCGCCAGGCGGGGAGCGCGACCCGGGTCAGCAGCCGGTCCCAGCCCGCGTACGCCAGGCCCACCTGCTCCTGGGCGACGATCCTGAGCCCGTAGTCCACGGCCTGTGCGCGTTCCGCCGCCGCGGCCGCCACGCCGCGCTCCATCTGGGCCGCGTGCTCCCGGCAGCCGCGCAGCAGCAGCCGGGCCACCCAGCCGAGACCGACGTACACCGGGCGGATCAGGGGGCGCCGGCCGGGTGTCGAGGCGACGGCCACCGCCGCGTCCAGACCACGGACGAGACGCCGGGCCGCGGCTATGTCCGGGTGCGCCGAGGGTCCCGTACCGGCGACGACCGGGGCGAGCACGGCCCGCAGTTCGCCGACGCGCATCCACCACAGGAACGGGGAGCCGATGACGAGGACGGGCGCCGCCGCCGTCCGGCGCGGGCGGGCCGAGGAGAGCCCGCGCAGCGCGTCCGGCTCGTCATGGAGGTGATCCTCCCCCGGTGGGGGGCCGTGGGCCGGGTGCGTACGGTCCTCCAGCCAGCTGTCGCAGTCCGGGGTGAGCTCTATGGCCGACGGGGCGGGGACGCCGAGGCGGTCGGCCAGGTCGTGCACCAGGCGGTACAGGTCCGGGGCCGACTCCTCGGCTATCGGGACGGTCGGGCTCATCGCGGGGCGGGCACGGGCCACGACCAGCCCGATGCCCGCGGCCAGGAGCAGGACGACGACCGCGACGGCGCCGACCACCCAGCGGGCGACGTCCCAGCCGCGGCCCACGAGGTGCCCGGCCGAGCCGCCGGCGAGCAGGATCACGGCGAGGGCGGCGGGCAGCAGGGCGAGGGCCAGCGCCCGGCTGCGCACGCGCAGCACGGCCAGGGCCCTGGAGCGCGCGGCCTGCACAGCGACCTCCACACCCATACCGGTCACGACCGCCCGTCACCCCCTCCCGACTGTCCTGGCGTTGCTCATTCCCCCACTGTGGCACCCATGACTGACATCGCAATGCCGGTGGGCCAAGTGCCGGAATGCCTGCGCGCACCCTAGTTGGGCCCCCGGCCCGCGTCAGCCGGATGGAGCATTGCTCACTCGATGGAATGGCTTTGGTCAGAGCCGGACGACAGAGCGCAATGATCAGGCCCCGACTCATGAAGCCGGGGCCTGCCGGTGAGGAACGGGGCCGGTGGGAAGAACCGGTGCGAAGGTAGGGGCGGGCTGCCGCGCTACGCGTTCGCCGCGGCCCGCGCCGCGATGTCCGAGCGGTGCTGGGAGCCGTCGAGACGGACACGGGCGACGGCGGTGTAGGCGCGGTCGCGCGCCTCGGTCAGATCCTTGCCTGTCGCCGTGACGGACAGCACGCGGCCACCCGCGCTCAGAACGGCGTCGCCCTCGCGCCGGGTACCGGCGTGCAGCACGTACGCGTGGGGGGCGTCCTGCGCGGCCACCTCGTCGAGGCCGGTGATCGGGTCGCCGGTGCGCGGGGTGCCGGGGTAGTTGTGCGAGGCGACGACCACCGTGACGGCCGCGTCGTCGCTCCAGCGCAGGGGCTCCAGGTGGGCGAGATCACCGGTGGCGGCGGCCATCAGGACACCCGCCAACGGCGTCTGGAGGCGGGCGAGGACCACCTGGGTCTCGGGGTCGCCGAAACGGGCGTTGAACTCGATCACGCGGATGCCGCGGCTGGTGAGGGCGAGCCCCGCGTAGAGCAGGCCGGAGAACGGCGTGCCGCGACGGCGCATCTCGTCGACGGTGGGCTGAAGGACGCTGTGCAGGACGTCGTCCACGAGCTTGGGGTCGGCCCAGGGCAGCGGGGAGTACGCGCCCATGCCGCCGGTGTTCGGGCCCTCGTCGTTGTCGAGCGCCCGCTTGAAGTCCTGGGCGGGCTGGAGCGGCAGGACCGTCTCGCCGTCGGTGACGGCGAAGAGGGAGACCTCGGGTCCGTCGAGGTACTCCTCGATCACCACCCGGTCACAGGCCGCCGAGTGCGCCCTGGCCGCCTCGATGTCGTCGGTGACGACGACGCCCTTGCCGGCGGCGAGCCCGTCGTCCTTGACGACGTAGGGGGCGCCGAAGGCATTGAGGGCCGCGTCGACCTCCTCGGCCGTCGTACAGACGTACGAACGGGCCGTGGGTACGCCCGCCCCGGCCATCACGTCCTTGGCGAAGGCCTTGGAGCCCTCCAGCCGCGCGGCCTCCTTGGAGGGGCCGAACACCGGAACGCCCGCCTCGCGCAGGGCGTCGGCGACCCCGGCGACCAGCGGGGCCTCGGGGCCGACGACCACGAGGTCGGCACCCAGCTCGGCGGCCAGCGCGGACACGGCCGCGCCGTCGAGGGCGTCGACCGGGTGCAGCTCGGCGACCTCGGCGATGCCGGCGTTGCCGGGCGCGCAGTGCAACGCGGTGACGGCGGGGTCGAGGGACAGGGAACGGCACAGGGCGTGCTCGCGGGCGCCGCTGCCGATGACGAGGACCTTCACGAGGTCAGCCTAACGGCAGCGGCGCGGGGCCCTTTGTGCGGGCCGCCGAGGGGACGGCGGCGGGGTGTTCGTAGGTTCCTCCGAGCGGGGGCCGGTCGAGTGGGCCGAGCCGGGACGGGACCGAGGTCCCACAGCGCCGCTCCGCCCCTCAGCAGCTCCGCTACTCCGCCGAATACTCCTCGACCACCGTCGCGCCCAGCTCCCGCACGATCAGTTCGTGACCGGACAGGGCCGACTCGTCGAGGTCCGGGTCGTCGTCCTCGGGGATGTCGTCCTCGGGGGCGACGGGAGCCGGCTCGGGGGCGGAGGGGCGGGGCGCCGGGGCGGGCGCGTGTGCCGCCGCGGACGGCGGCCGGCTCGGGGACGAGGCGGGAGCGGGCGCCGCCGGAGCCGTGGCCTGGGGAGCCGCCGTACGCTGCGCTGCCGCGCCTCCCCCACCGCCGTAGCCGCCGCCACCGCCGCTGCCGTAGCCGCCGCCTCCGGGGCCCGCGCCGTAGCCGCCGCCCGGGGGCGGGGGCGCGGAGCCGCCCCCGCCCGTCGGGTCGACGATCGCCTCGATCTTCCACTGGACGTTGAACTGCTCGGCCAGCGCCTGGCGCAGCACGTCCTCGCTGCCGCTGCTCGCGAAGTTGTCGCGGGCGCCGGCGTTGACGAAGCCGATCTGGAGGGTGGTGCCGTCGAAACCGGAGACCTGGGCGTTCTGACTGAGCAGGATCCAGGTGAAGCGACGGCGGTTCTTCACCGTTTCGAGGATGTTCGGCCAGAGGGCGCGGGGGTCGAGCCCGCCGCCCGCCGGGGCCGGTGGGGCGGGGGACACCGGTGCGGCGGCAGGCCTCGCCGCGGGTGCCTGCTGTGCGGGCTCCGGGGCACTGGGCGCACTCGGCGCACCCGGTGCCTGCCCACCGCCCGGGGCTGCCGCGGTGGGCCAGCCGCCCGGCCGGCGGCCACCGCCAGCGGCCGCCGCGGTAGGCCAGGCACCGGGCGCGGAGGGTGCGGCGGCCGACGGGGCGGCAGGGGGGGCGGGAGCGGCCGGTGGGGCGGGCGGAGCCGCCTCCTGGGGACGGTCGCTAGGGGCGGGCGCGGGCGGTTCGGGGGGCGCGTCAGGGGCCCCCGTGCCCCGCACGGCCGCCCGAGCCGCGGCGGGCCCACCGCCCGGCGGAACAGGCGGAACAGCAGGAGCCGGAGGTGCCGGCGCCGCACCCGCGGGGCCCCCCGCCGCGGTCGGCGCTCCCCCGTGCACGTCGGGTCCGGGCACGTACCCCATCGCAGGCGCAGCCGCGCCCGTGGAGAAGCTGACGCCGCGCTCGATCCGGTCGAGGCGGGCCATCACCGACCGCTCGTCGCCGTAGGCGGCGGGCAGCAGTACGCGGGCGCAGATCAGTTCGAGCTGGAGACGGGGCGAGGTGGCGCCGCGCATCTCGGTCAGCCCCTCGTTGACGAGGTCGGCGGCTCGGCTCAGTTCGGCGGCGCCGAAGGAGCGGGCCTGGGCCTGCATCCGCTCGACGACGTCGGCCGGGGCGTCGATGAGCCCCTTCTCGGCGGCGTCCGGGACGGCGGCGAGGATCACCAGATCCCGCAGCCGCTCCAGCAGGTCGGCCACGAACCGACGGGGATCGTTGCCGCCCTCGATCACTCGGTCGACGACCTCGAAGGCGCCGGAGCCGTTACCGGAGGCGAAGGACTCGACGACGGAGTCGAGCAGCGAGCCGTCGGTGTACCCGAGGAGCGAGGTGGCCATGGCATACGTCACACCCTCCTCCCTCGCACCGGCGAGCAGCTGGTCCATGACGGACATGGAGTCACGCACGGATCCGGCGCCGGCCCGCACGACGAGGGGCAGCACCCCCTCCTCGACGGGGATGTCCTCCTTCTGGCAGACCTCGCCGAGGTAGTCCCGCAGGGTGCCCGGCGGCACCAGGCGGAAGGGGTAGTGATGGGTGCGCGACCGGATGGTCCCGATGACTTTCTCGGGCTCGGTCGTGGCGAAGATGAACTTCAGGTGCTCCGGCGGCTCCTCGACGACCTTGAGCAGCGCGTTGAAACCGGCCGACGTGACCATGTGGGCCTCGTCGATGATGTAGATCTTGTACCGGCTGCGGGCGGGCCCGAAGAAGGCCTTCTCGCGCAGGTCGCGGGCGTCGTCCACGCCACCGTGCGAAGCGGCGTCGATCTCGATGACGTCGATCGACCCCGGGCCGTTCCTGGCCAGGTCACGGCAGGAATCGCACTCACCGCAGGGGGTCGGCGTCGGCCCCTTCTCGCAGTTCAGGCAACGGGCGAGGATCCGCGCGCTGGTCGTCTTGCCGCACCCGCGCGGACCGCTGAACAGGTACGCGTGATTGACCCGGTTGTTCCGCAGCGCCTGCTGCAACGGGTCGGTGACATGCTCCTGCCCGATGACCTCGGCGAACGACTCCGGGCGATAGCGGCGGTACAGCGCGAGAGACGACACGCATACGAGGTTATAGGCGCCCACCGACAACGTGTCCGGCCGCGGACGCAAGCGCCCCCCACGCACCCGCCAGAGCCGACCTACCCTTGCTGCCTTCCGGCCCTGGGGGAGTTCAGTCAGATAGCGCCGCGTGAGGGGCTGCGCAAAGAGTACCCGATCCTGGGGACCGGGAACGAGTTCGCGAGCACTCCTCCGAGTCATGTAATGTTTCCGGCGGAGGATTCGCCTAGAGGCCTAGGGCGCACGCTTGGAAAGCGTGTTGGGGGCAACCCCTCACGAGTTCGAATCTCGTATCCTCCGCCAGTGCCTCACCGGGCACGATGTCGAGGGGCCCCCTGGAAACAGGGGGCCCTTCGACGTTGTCCTCACGCCTCGTTGTCCTGGCCTTTGTCCACAACGAGGTTTTCCGGGGCTCCCCAGATGGCGCGCTCGGTCTTCCGGGCTGCCTCCTTGAGCATGGGATCGGTCACGTGCAGATACCGCGCCCACATCCGGGCGGCGCAGCCCGGCTCCCATCCCATGATCTGATCGACGACCCGGTCCGGAACCCCAGCAGCATCAAGACGGTGCCGGCCGTGTGGCGAGCGTCATGCAGCCGGCCGTCGCGGACCCCCGCGTCTTCCAGTAGCCGCTTCCAGTCGTGATAGTCCGTGTTCGGGCTGAGCGGCCCGCCCAACCGCTTGGTGAACACGTACTCCGACCCCACCCACAGGTTCCCGGCGGCCTCACGCTCTCGCGTTTGTGCTTCCTTGGGTGAGCAGTGCCCGGTTTGCTGCCGGCGTTCTGCATCCGGCGGTACAGGCTCTCCAGGCGCTCCGGTTCCAGGCGGCCAAGCCGATGCTTGCCGATGCCGGGGATCAGGTGCACCCGAACAGCCACCTCGTAGCCGGCGTAAGTGCTCTCGCTGATCATCTCTACCCAGTGCTCGAGCCACTTCGCGACGGTCCACGGCTTACCGGGCTGACGTGCCGAACCCTCGTCGCGCTGCTTCAACCGCGTTACGATCACGGCCCGCCCGCCCGCACGCCCCACAGGAGCGTCATGCCCCACAGCCGTACGAGACGCGGCCCGGCAGCCGGCGCACTCACCTACGGCCCGGCCGGGGCGACCCGCCCCGCCGACGAGCCATGGCCGTCGGGGAACACAGGTCTGCGCCCCTATGCCCGTACCGTCGTCATCGGCCGCGGGGAGGCGGACTGGCAAGCCGCGGCGGACGCGGTGCTGCGATGGGGCGTCAAGCGGCGCAGCGGCTTCACCGTCAGTGGCCGCGACGGTGCCGGGGAGCGGGTCGTCGAGGGGGCGGAGTACCAGGTCACCGCGGCATTCGGTCCATGCGTGGTGCGGGAGCCGGTCCGGGTCGTCGCCGTCGTCGACACCCCGGACCGCTGCGGCTTCGCCTACGGCACCCTGCCCGGTCACCCCGTCAGCGGTGAGGAGGCCTTCATCGCCCACCGGTCCCCCGACGGCACGGTCGCGCTGACGATCCGCTCCCTGACCGGTGCCGCCCCACACGGGTGGTGGCGCCCGGTGTTCCCGGTGCTGCTGGTCGCGCAGCGGGTCTTCCGGCGACGTTATCTGCGCGCCCTGCTGACCCGTCGGGGAGCGGACGTGGAGTGACCCGCCGTCCTGCAGCCGACGCGGGACGGCGGGCCGGAGACGGGGCGCGGGTGGCTCGCGCCGTGGGGAACCGACGAAATGCCCTGATCAAGGACTCGCACTGCACTGAGATAGATCTTTCCCGCGAAGTTCAAGATCGTTTCCCGTGCCCCAGCTCACGCCATGGGGATCGCAGAGATCAAACTCTCTTCAAGCCCTCACGGCTCCGGGCCATCGGCGTCAGGCATCCCGACTCTCGGCCCGCCCAGTGAAGGTCAGGCCCTGGGATCAGGTGCACGTGTGTTCGCCGACGATGCCGCCTCCGTACCTTCCTCGTACACAGTCGTGACACCCCATGGCGGTAGTATCGGCCAACTTTCCGGGGGGATGCGACGGCTGGGGGCCGAGTCGTCATGGACGACATCGCCTACCCCTCGGGCTTCTCGGGAGGGGCACCCTTGTTCCGCAATACCGTTGTGCACCACCGTGGTGCGAGACCCGCCGGTATCGCCCTCACTGCATTCGCGGCTCTACTGGCCGGTACCGGCCCGTTGGCACCCAGCGTCGCCTCTGCGGCGCCTGCCGTACCTCAGGAGATCGTCGTCCCGGCGGCCCTACGCAGCACCTACACCTCGGCCTCGCTCTATGCCGCCAACACCCGGACCGGCGCGGACGGGGCCGGCAGCCAGGGCTTCTTCCATCAGCTTGAGGGCTACTCCGGTCTCGTCTGGTCGCGTTACGGCGGCGGCGCGCCGGTCGCCGTACCGAAACCGCAAGGCACGTACTGGACGGCAGCGACGGGCAGCGACGTGCTCGCGTACCGCTACCCCGACCGGGTGGAGTTGTGGGACGCCTCCGACGGGACGACCCGTACGGTGCACATCCCCGAGGGTCAGAGCGTGCTCTCCGTCTACGGCACCACCGTCGTCAGCTTCCGCAACTCCGCCGCCGGGAACGGGACATCCACTCGGGTCATGCATCTGCTGACCAGCGGCCCTGACGGAACCACCCGCGACGTGCCGATCGTCGGCGCACCGGAGGACATGGTGCTCGGCCAGCCGCAAGGGGCCGACGCAACCAGCGTGCTGTTCCAGAGCCAGCAGACCGACGGCACGAACCGGATGGTCGTCGCCGACCGGGAGACGGGCCGGGTCCAGGGCTGGACGCAGCCGCTGCCCAGCGGCTACTACCAGGCGAAGATCTCCCCCGACCACATCGTGGTGTACAACTCCCTCGCATCCACCGTGCTGGTGCTGCCCCGCTCCGACGTCTCGGCGACGCCGGTCAAGGTCGCGCTGGACAGTGGCTTCTCCAAACCGGGTCACGAACTGGCGCTCGTCGGCGACTGGTTGGTCTACCGTCCCGGTGCCACCACCACCCTCAAGGCGACGCCGATCGCGGGCGGGGCCTCCACCACCGTGGTCACGGGGTCGAACACCGGCCTGGTGACCACCCCCGACGGCACCGCCCTTGTCATCGGCCGCACGTCAGCCACCCTCGACGACCGCGGCATCCAGCACATCCACCCCGGCGACGACACCGCGCCCGTCGTCACCACGATCAAGCCACTGCCCCGGCCGATCCTCCCGATCGAGGGGCTCGTCCTGAGTCAGGGCAGGCTCGTCGACGCCGAAATGGCGAACGGCCGCCGCACCCCCTACGTCCGGAACGTGGCCGCGACCGGCACCCCCGAGTACGGCGAGCACACCCCCCTGGCCCCGACATCCGATGTGGTCATGGACGACTGCCCGGTCACGGACCCCGGCTGCGCGTCGGTCTTCGACGTCGGCGACGGGCGCATCGCCTGGCTGGAGCGCCAAAGCGGCGGATCGGACCTGCTCCGGGTCCACGGCCCCGGCAAATACGACCTCTACCAGCGCAGGGTGCCGGCCGGCGGCCAGATCACCGACGTCTCGGGCGGGTACCTGATCCACACCACCGCCGACAAGCAGTCCATCTACCGCTTGGACGACGACGGCGCCCCTCTGACGCGCACCCCCAGCGCCGCCGCCGTCTGGGGGAACCGGCTCTGGACGCCTGGTGCCACGCCGGGCAGCGTCTCGGCGCTCGACCTCGTCTCGAAGAAGACGGTCGAGACCGTCGACACCGGCGCGAGTTGCGTTCCGCGGGAGTTGCAGGCCGTGGGCCGCTGGCTGTACTGGAGTTGCGGCCCCGACGGGCCCGCCGGGGTGTACGACCGTACGAAGAAGTCCTCGGTGTCCGTCCCCTCCGGGGAGGCGCTGCTCGGCGACGGATACGTCGTCACGCACGACCGGCAGGCCGGAGAACTGGACCTCACCACGGTGGACTCCAGCTCTCCCAGCACCCGGGTCATCGGCGAACTGCCCGACACCGGGACCTCGCAGCGCCACGTCCGCTGGACCGTGGACAGGTACAGCGGCAACGTCGCGTACGTGGACGCGCAGGAACGCATCCACCTCGTGCCGTCCGGGGTCACCACCACCCAGTCCCTGATCACCCTGCGGGAGGCGGAGGCCACGTCCGTCAACGCCGAATGGTCCGCGGACCGCGCGGGCATGCGTGGGACGGCGGTCTTCGACGGCGTGTTCTCCAAGCCGGTCGCGTCCTGGACGCTCGTGGTCCGGGACAAGAACACCAACCGGGTGGTCGACCGGCGCCAGGGCGGCGACACCCGCGGGCGGCTCGACGTGCAGTGGACGGGCATGGACCCGGCCAAGCAGTACAAGACCCCGCTGCGGAACGGCCAGTACACCTGGGAGCTCACCGCGAACCCGGCGGACGGCCGGGGGGCGGCGCTGCGCCGCGTGGGGACGGTCCGGCTCGTCCACGGTCAGCCCGTCCCGCGCGACTACGCGGGGTACGGGGCGTCGCCCGACGCGATCGCGGACCTGCTGACGCTCGACTCGCATGGGACCCTCACGTTCCAGCACGGGAACGGCGCCGGGAAGTTCTCCGGCACGACGTCGGGGCGCGGCTGGTCCACCTCAGTGGTCGCCGTGCCCTTCGGGGACCTGAACAAGGACAAGTGCAACGACGTCCTCGTACGAATGGCGAACGGATCACTGCGGGCGTACCGGCCCGCATGCGGCCAGCCGCTCACGCCCTCGACCTCGTACCGGACGCTGAGCGGCGGCACCAGTTGGAAGGCCTACGACGTACTCACCGCGCCCGGGGACCTCACCGGCGACGGGCTGACCGACCTGCTGGCGCGGAAGGCGTCCACGGGCGAGATGTACCTCTTCGCGGCGAAGCCCGACGGCACGCTGGCGGCCGGGAAGAAGATCGCCTCGGGCTGGGGCTCGTACACGAAGATCATCGGAGTCGGCGACCTGAACGGCGACGGCCTCGGGGACGTGCTGGCACGGCACAAGGACGGCACTCTGTACCGGTACTACGGGACGAAGGGCGGGCTGTCGACGAAACGGGTCAAGCTGTTCTCCAAGTGGGGTGCCTCGTACAACGCGGTCGTCGGCGTTGGTGACATCACCTCGGACGGGAAGCCCGATCTGGTGGCGCGCGACACCTCGGGGAACCTGTGGCGCCAGAACGGCGACGGCCGGGGCTCGTTCGGGGCCCCCACGAAGATCGCGACGGGCTGGAAGGGCTACAAGGGACTGTTCTGAACCGGGCTCGGGACGGGGGCACACGACCGTGGTGTGCCCCCACGGACGGGCCACACGGCTGCCTCTCTTCGGTGCTCCTCCGCAATCAGGCAGTTCGCGGCGCATCATGACGATGTCCTCGATGTGCTCGCAGGTGGTGCTGGACCGTGCGCCCGCCGGCATCTCCAAGACAGCCTGCACTGCGATGTGGACCTGGTCCGACACCGCGACAGCATCCGGACGGCGAACGACCAACCGAATAGGCAGTCGGTGGACCGGCGTTCACAAGGTGCACCCGCCAACGGATCAGATGGCGAAGGGCCGCACCCGCGTGTGCGGGTGCGGCCCTCGTGACTCGGTGAGTCAGAGTCGGCGCGTCAGGTACGCGGTCAGGCTGTGGCGCCCATGTCAGCCTTGCGGCGGCGCACGACGAACACGGCGCCGGCGCCGACGGCGACCGCGGCACCGCCCGCCACCGCGATCATCGGCAGCGCCGAGTTGGAGCCGGTCTCGGCAAGGTGGCCCTGCGGGACGATCTGGTTGTCGCCGGCGGGCTTGGCCGGCAGCGGCTTCCGGCCGCCCTGCGGCTTGGCGTCGCCCGGGTTGCCCGACGTGGAGCCGGCGGCGAGGACGTCGAACTGGTAGAAGTCGTCGTCGCTGGAGTAGACGCAGTTGCCCTTGTCATCGGCGTACATGCCGATGGAGATGGCGAAGCCCATGCCGGCCGGGGCCTTGCTGTCGATGCTCAGCCGCAGGTCGATGGAGAAGGACTCCTTGGCCTGGACGTCGGTGTAGCCGAGGTAGCCGGCGCCCTCGTCCTTCTCGTTCAGGGAGATGTTCTGCCACGTGCCGGTGGCCGGGTCCTTGAACTGGAGCGTGAGGTAGCTCGTGGTGACGTCGTAGTTCTTCTCGTTGATCTGAGCGGCGAACACACCGAGGTCGACACGCTTGTAGGCGTTGTCGCCGGAGTTGTTGACGTTCAGCTTGAAATTGTGGAATCCGCTGCCCGCGACGATCTTCGAAGGCAGGCCGGACAGGCCGGTGTGCAGGTTCTTGTCCTGCTTGAAGTCCTCGGTGTCGTTGCACACCTGCGGGCCCGGCGTCTCGGACGGCGAGGTGCTGGGGCTGGGGGTGGCCGACTCCTTGTCGGTGGTGCCCTCGTCCTTCGAGTCGGACCCGTCCTTGGTGGTGTCGGACACGTCCTCGGTGGTGTCGGACACGTCCTCGGTCTTGGTGTCGGACCCGCCCTCGGTCTTGGTGCCCGATCCGTCCTCGGTCTTGGTGTCCGATCCGTCCTCGGTCTTGGTGTCGGACCCGCCCTCGGACCCGCTCGAGGCAGCCGACTCGCTGTCGGTGGGGGCGGGGGTGCTGGAGGAGGAGTCAGGGTTGCCCTCCGTCGCGAAAGCGGCCGGGGCCGCAAGAAGGACAGCAGGCGTGATGGCGGCCGTAGCGGCAGCGAGAGCCAGGTAGCGGCGAAGCTTCATGCGAACCTCAGAAACGGGGGTGACCAACGTGTTCGCACAAGAGATCGCTGGGAAACTCAAAGGGTTGCGCAATATTCTGAGCGGCGGGGTGTGAGGTGCATCACGAGCACGGAAACAACAACGGTTGTATGCCCGGGCCGCGCCTCAGCCAAAGTGTCTTCGGCCAGGTCAGATCAGTGCCTCACCAGGCACGATGTCGAAGGGCCCCACCGTTCGCGGTGGGGCCCTTCGACGTTGTCTCATGTACCGAGCGCACATCCGGGCCGCTCCCCCGGGCTCCCAACCCATGATCGCGTCGATCACGACGTCCGGGACTCCGAGGATCAGGAGCACGGTCGCAGCGGTGTGGCGAGCGTCATGGAGGCGGCCGTCTCGAACTCCGGCGTCCCGAAGCAGTCGCTTCCAGACGTGGAAATCGGTGTTCGGGCTGAGGGGGCCGCCGGTCGGGGAGGCGAAGACGTACCCCTTGCCCTCCCAGTCGACACCGGCCACGACCCGCTCCCGCTCCTGTGCTTCCTGGTGCCGGCGGAGAATCTTGATCAGCGGATCGGGCAGGCCGATGGAACGCCGTCCTGCGCGGGACTGGTGGACCTGTGCTCACGCCGGGTCTGTTCCTTCCTGGATCCGGGAACTCATACTCATTCAGGCAGGTCGTTGCCTGATGCGTCGGGCTCCAGTTTCACGATGGGGAACTTGCGCGATGTCCTGGTCTCATACTGCGCGCTGTCAGACCAATACGCCGACCAGATCCCGTAGAGACGTTCCCAATCCGGCGACGCATGCGTGACAACGGTAGGGGTCGCCTTGAGGATCCGTTCCCCCACCTCGATGGTCACCTCGGGCATGGCGGCGACGTTGCCCACCCACGCTGGATCTCTTTCCGCGCCACGCGCGGTGCCGCAGACGAGGAAACAGTTACCGTCGGCCGCGTACACCAGGGGGTTCACCCGTTCCTGGCCGGTACGACGGCCGACCGTGTGCAGGAGCAACAGATGCTTGCCCTCGAAGAAGCCTCCCACAGTGCCGCCCTGCGCCCGGAACTGGGCAATGACCTGCTTGTTTATCTCATTTACGTCAGTCATGTCCGCCTCTCTGCGGCCGAAGACCTCCCTTGCTAGTAGCTAACCAGCGAGGTACGCGGTTGCGCATGTTGGCCGGACCGACGTCGGTGAAGTGGCACGTCTCATTCAGCACCGTTCACCGCCGTTCAGACGAGACGCCGAGCAAGCTCGTATTCACCGCCGGCCCAGAGGGCCGGCCCGCGAAAGCGGCCCGGCCCTCTGGCGTCAGCCCGTCCCTTTTCCGCCTCGGACGCGCCACCGTTCATGGCCGTTCAGGCGGGGCTTCCTCGTCATCGTTCACGGCGGTCGCTTTCGCGGGCCTCCGTGTCGTGGTTCACGCGTGCCGACCGTTCTCGGCGTCTGGCTTCCGCGGCTTCGGCGATCAGGTGAGCCGCGTCGGCGGGGAGCGCCAGGTTCTTCTCCAGCCATACGGCATCCGTGCCCTGGGTGTGGGTGGCGAGGACCCAGGCGGCGTAGAGGCGTTCACGGGAGGGCGCGGCCGGGGTCTTCAGGGTGGCGCGGAGCGCCTCCTCGGGGAAGCCGTCCAGGGTGTGGGCGGTGAACCACGAGGTGTCGACCGGCTCTGCGGCCTGGGGACGTGGGCGCCGGAGCGGACGGGGACGGACCCGTCTCAGCCTCGTGCCGACGAGCAGGGCGACGAACGCCGCGGCCAGCACGGCAGCGGCCACGCCCATGCGATCGGCGGCGGGGAGCCTCGTCCACACCGGCAGCAGATAGGCCACCACGCGATCGCCGTGGTGCGGGTAGGGCAGGATCACCGCAGGACCTCCCTCACCCCTCCATCCTCACTCCGCCTCCGGACCTCGGCCAGGCCCCCCGACCCGGCTCAGCCGATCTGGATGGCCTTGACCACCAGCAGCAGCACGGCGATCACCAGGTAGCCCCGCAGCAGGCTCATTCCGAGTCTGAGTCCGGGGGACCAGACGATCGGCTCCAGCAGCGCCAGGGGAGGCATGCGCCAGCTTTCGCGTTCGGGGCGGGGGATCCTCGGAGGCGGAGGCAGGGCCGTGCCTCGGCGGGCGCGGACGACGCGCAGCCCCACGGCCGCGCCCAGCAGCCCCACGACCAGCACACCGGTGAGCCACAGCGCGACCCGGGCGGTGTCCAGCGTCGGGAACAGGGTCGTCGCGACGAGGATTCCGGACAGCATCAGGAGCACCCCGATGGTGGTCGAGGCCACCACGTTGAGCCAGCGCGGATTGACCCAGGGGCCGAGGACCGCCCGGTCGTTGCACAGCAGCAGGAGGAAGACCGACGCGGAGGGGAGGAGCAGTCCCGCCAGGGCCTGAACGGCGGTCGTGATCAGCCCGAGGGGCGCACCGGGGATCAGCACGATGGCGGCGGCGAGCAGGACCATCCCGGCGTAGGTCCCGTAGAACGCCTTGGCCTCGCGGAAGCTGCGGTGTAGGGAGTGGCGCAGGTTGAACATGTCGCCGAAGGCGTAGCTGGTGGCCAGGGTGACCGCCGCGGCGCCGATGATCGACGCGTCCAGGAGCACGACGGCGAACATCACCCCCAGCACGCGGCTGTGCCCGCCCAGGGCCTCGGCGACACCCAGCGCGTCGGTGAAGTGCCCGGCCGCGCCCGTACCGCTCACGGCGAAGTCGGCGACGACGACGATCGCGACGGCACCGCCGATCACGACGAGGGACCCCAGCACGGTGTCCGCGCGCTCATGGCCGACGAACCGCGGTGTGATGCGCTTGTCGATGATGTTGGACTGCTGGAAGAACAGCTGCCAGGGGGCGACGGTCGTACCGACGATCGCGATGATCAGCAGGACGGCCTCGGAGGTGACCCCGCCTCGCACGCCCGGGACGACCAGGTGGTGGACGGCCGCTCCGTAGCGCGGGTGGCTCATCAGCGCCAGCGGCACCAGCAGCAGGCTGACGGCGATGAAGGCGAGCATCGCGCGTTCCCAGCGCCGAAAGCTGCCCGTCGCCGTGATCGCGACCAGGGCGAGGGCGGCGACCGGCACGGCAATGTACTTGTCGACGCCGAGGTAGCTCAGGGCGAGCGAGACTCCGATGAACTCGGTGACGATCGTCAGGAAGTTCAGCACGAACAGGTCGCCGACGCTGAACCAGCCCCAGAACCTGCCGAAGCGCTCGTTGATCAGCCGGGCGTGCCCGACACCGGTGACGGCGCCGAGCCGGACCACCATCTCCTGGTTGACGATGAGGACGGGGATGAGGAGCAGGAGCACCCACAGCAGGCTGTAGCCGTAGTTCTGGCCCGCCTGGGCGTACGTGGAGATCCCGCCGGCGTCGTTGTCGCCGACCATCACGATCAGGCCGGGGCCGACGATCGCCAGGAACGTCAGCAGCCGCCGCTTCAGGCTGCGGCTGGAGTCCGCCTCCTCCAGCCGGATACGTCCCAGGGCACCCTCGATGTCGCCGAGGTGGGCATCGTCCAGCACCGCTGTGGGGCGGGCGTGGGGATGGGGATGGGCGTGAGGGCCGGTGGGCCTTGGTGTGGGGGCGCCGTCACGTCCCGGCGTCGCGGCGCGCTCCGGGGCGCCGGGGCCGCCGACCGGTGGCCTGCCCGGGGCTGCGGGGTGCGCACCGTCCTGCGCCTGTGAACGCGGGCCGGGCGTGGGCCGACCCGCGCCCCCGCCCCCGCTCCCGGCCGGGGGCGGACCGGAGGTGCGCGGACGGTCCTCCGGACGGGCGCTGGACCCGGGCCGACCGTCATCCGGACGTGCGCTGGGCCTGGGCCGACCGTCATCCGGACGCACGCCGGGCCTGGGCGGGCGGTCCTCCGGGTGGGCGCCGGGCGGCGGCTGCTGCGGTGGGCGCCGGTCGGGCCGGGGCCCGCTCATGGTGAGGGCTCCTCACGCTCCTCCAGACCCATCGCGCCGCCGGCCTCGACGGTGCCGCCGACCCCCGTGATGCCGCCGACCCCCACAGCGCTGCCGGCCTCAGCGGTCCGGTGGGCGTCCGGTGGCGGAGCCACCTCCCGGCGCCGCCAGTCCTCCGGCAGCGTCGCCTCCAGCACGTCGTCGACCGTGATCACGCCGAGCAGGACCCCTTCGTCGTCCACGACCGGCAGGGTGATCAGGTTGTAGTCCGTCATCAGCAGGGCCACGTCCACCAGGTCCGTGTCCGGGCCGACGCGCACGGGATCGGCCTCGCTCACCTCGGCCAGCCGGACCGCGGGATCGCTCTGCAGGATGGTGACCAGCTGGACCCAGCCGAGCAGCCGTCCTTCCTCGTCGGCGGTGTAGACGCTGGTCAGCGCCTCCGGCTGAAGCCGGCTCCCCCGCCGGACCGCCGCCTCGGCCTCGCTCGCCGGCGTGTCCGGGGGCAGGGCCAGGAAGTCCATCCCCATCAGGCCCCCGGCGCTGTCGGGGTTGAAGCCCATCAGGGTCAGCACCTTGGCGCGCTGTCCGGCGGGCAGCAGTTCCAGCACGGTACGGCGACGGCCCTGCCGTAGATCGTCGATGGCGTCGGCCGCGTCGTCCGCCCGCATCCGCGCCAGTACGGCGGCGATCTCCACGTCGGTGCGGGCGTTGAGCAACCGGGAGGCCCGGTCCTCCTCCAACTCCTCGAAGACGTCCGCCTCCAGCTCCGGGTCCTGCCGGACGTCGCCGAGGATCTCGCGTTCCTCGTCCCGGGAGGCGTCCTCGAGCAGGTCGGCGATCTCCGCCGGCCGCAGGCGCCGGATCCGGGCCGTGGGGCGGCGGACCAGCGCGCTGCGGCTGTGTCCGATCAGCGGCTCGAACGCCTTCCAGTCCCGGCACGCGTGCCCCGTCGAACGGTCCCCGAAGATCCCCAGCAGCCGGTGCGGTCGGTGCGTGTCCACGCCCGACAGCAGCCACTGGCCGTCCCGTTCGACCAGTTCCACGTCCTGCGCGCGGACCAGGCGCGCCTCGCCGACGTCGATCAGCCGGTGGCCCAGCACGTCCGCCCGTAGCAGCACCTCGCCCTCGCGGCGTTCGAACGGCCGCAGGTCCAGCCGTGCGCTCTCGAGTTCCACCAGGCCCTCGGCGTCGAGCGCGGCCACCTGCTCGACCGGGACGAACAGCTCACGGCCGCCCACGCCGACCACGAGCCCGGACACCACCGGGTAGTCGGCACCGCGCAGCCGGACGATCACGTCGGAGAGCCGGCCGAGCGACCGGTCGCCCCGGTCCACCACGGGGCGCTTCACCAGCAACGACAGATGGACGGGCGCCCGCTCGCGGTGTGCGGTCGGCCGCGGCGAAGACGGACTGACGGTCATCGCTCTGCCCTGCCCGAAGGTCGGTTACCCCCGCGACCAACGGTATTGAATGACAACAAACGCACGCAAACGCCCCACCTGGGGCGGGCTGGTGTCCCAGCGGGAGCCGGGCTTCCACGACGTGCGGCGGGCATACGGAGAACCGACACTGGTGGTATGCCGAACTGGCCGGGGCGGGCCAGGACCGTGGCTCTCTCCGTGCCGGCCACCGAAGCTCGAAGGAGACGGCCATGACCACCGCACGGGAGATCATGCACACCGGTGCCACATGCGTCCAGGAGAGCGAGACGCTGGAGGACGCGGCGCGCCGGATGAGGGAGCTGGACGTCGGAGCCCTGCCGATCTGCGGGCCCGACGACCGCCTCCACGGGATCATCACGGACCGCGACATCGTGGTGCAGTGCCTCGCCAAGGGGAAGGACCCCCGGACCATGACGGCGGGGGAGCTGGAGCAGGGCAAGCCGATCACGATCGACGCGAACGCCGACAGCGGCAGTGTCCTGCGGACCATGGAGGAACACCGGATCCGCAGGCTGCCCGTCATCGAGAACCACCGCCTGGTCGGCATGATCTGCGAGTCGGACCTCTCACGCACTCTGCCGGAGACGCAGGTGGGCCACTTCGTCGGGGCCGTCTGCACGACCGCCTGACACCGAGGGGCACCCACCAGGACGACAGGGCGCCCAGAAGGACGAGCGAGAGCTCCGACCGGATTCCGATGGGAGCCCTCGTCGTGTCAGCCCACGGTCGCGCCGTCGTCCAACTGACCCAGTTTTTCGGCGAGCTGGAAGAGGGCGGGCAGGGCGGCGGCGACGGCGGCCCGATCGGCGTCTTCCAGGGCGGCCAGTGCGGCGTCCATCCGGCGTTCGTGGGCGGTGGTCCACGCGGCGAGCTGGTCCCGTCCGGCGTCGGTGAGAGTGACGACGGAGGCACGGCGGTCGGCGGAGTCGACCTCGCGCGCGACCAGGCCCGTGGTGATCATCTGACCGATCAGTCCGCTGACGGTGCTCGGCGCGAGTCGCTGGCGGGCCGCGAGATCGCTGATCCGGGCGGGCGAGTGCTCACCGAGCACCTGGAGCAGCTCGACCTGGGCCATGGGCAGCTTCTCCCACGGATAGTCGGTCCGGATCGAGGCCCGCAGGGCGCGACGCAGGCGGGTGACAGCCTCGGTGAGCAGCCGGGCGTCCGGCGCCTCGGTGGCGGGGCCGGGCAGGGGAGGCTCGGAGCGGGACTGCGCGGACATGCGGCAAGGGTAGCCGGGCCCCCGTGCGCGCCCGCCTGCTCGTACTGCCGCCGGGTTCTCCACCGGCTCACGCGAGTTGTCCACCGTCCTCACGCACCGGGTCCCGGAAGGGACCGGCGGTGATCGCCCCGGTCCGGCCCCAGCCAGGCCGAGACGACGGCGACGGCCGACACCGTCACCAGAATCGACGCGGACCACCGGGCGCCGGCCTCGGTTCCGCCGCCGGCCGCAACGTGCAGGGCGAGGGTGACCAGCGCCACGCCCAGGGCGGTGCCCAGACCGCGGGTCATGTTGACCAGGCCGCCACCGGTGCCGGAGGAACGGGCGGGGATCGCGCCCATGATCAGGGCGTTGTTGGCCGGGGTGAACGTCCCCAGCCCCACGCCGACCAGGGCCAGCAGCGGCACCAGCCAGGCGATGGTGAGGGGAACGGCCAGGAGCGCGGCCGTGGCGAGGAGGAATACGCCGGCTCCGGTCAGGCACCGGCCACGGTCGGTCAGGGAACGCGGCAGCAGCCGGTCGCCGCCGGTGGCGCCGAGGGCGAACCCGGCGGGCAACGCGGTCAGCACCAGTCCCGCGGTCAGCTCCGAGGCCCCCCGCGCGGTCAGCACGACCGGCACCAGCACCAGCGGGCCGAACAGCACCAGGTATCCGCTGAGCGCCCCGACCAACCCGAACGCGACCGCGCGGACCCGCAGCAGAGCGAGGTCGAGCAAGGGCGCGGCGGTCCGCCGCTGACGACGGGCGAAGCCCCAGCCGGCCAGAGCCGCGATGCCGAACAGCAGGACCACGCCCCAGGCGGGCACCGGCAGACCGGAGGCCGCGGACACGCCGAGCAGCGCGCAGGTCGTCGCCACGGCCAGCAGCGCCAGCCCGGCCCAGTCGAAGCGCGCGACCTTCGTACGGGCCCTGGTGCGCGGCAGCAGATAGTGCCCACTCACCAGCGCGACCACCCCGACCGGCACGTTCACCCAGAACACCCAGCGCCAGCCCAGGGTGGACACCAGTGCGCCGCCCACGGTGGGCCCCAGGGCGAGCCCCAGCGCCTGTGCGGCGGCCTGCACGCCGAGCGCGCTGCGCATCCGTCCGCGGGGTGCGCTGGTGGTCACGAGCGCGACGCTGTTGGCCTGCATCAGCGCCGCCCCGGCCGCCTGCACCACCCGGAAGCCCACCAGCGCCGCCAAGGAGGGCGCCAGTCCGCAGGCGGCGGACGCCAGTGTGAAGACGGCGAACCCGTACAGGTACAGCAACTTGCGGCCGTGCGCGTCCGCCAGCCGCCCGGCCGGCACCAGCAGCGCCACCAGGGCCAGCAGATACGCCAGCGACACCCATTCGACCGCGGCGAGCGAGGTGTGGAACTCGGTGCGCAGGCTGCCGTAGGTCAGCGTCACGATGCTCGCGTCCAGCTGACCCATGAACGCCCCGAAGCACACCGTGGCCACGGCCAGCCACCAGGCGTTCGGTCGTGACCGGATCCCCTCCGGGCGGGCCCGCTCCGCGGTGAGCACGGCGGGCCAGCGCGGACGGGACGGGCTGTGCGTCGTATCCGGAGCCATGACTTCAGATTACATCGGTCACCGAACTATTCGGGATCCGTCTGATCCTGCCCCCGCCGTCACCGGCCCTCCGCCACCCCTGAGCCCTCTGAGTCCTGTGAGTCCTCCTCCACCTCTAAGTCCTCCATCACCGCGGCCGTGTCGAGCCCCGCGCGGCGCAGGGTCCGGTGCACGGTGCGCCGGGCTCCGCGAATGGTGAGCGCGGTCGCCGGCCACCGCGTGACGACCCGCAGCAGGGCGTAGGCGCACGCAAGGTCGAGGTGGGTGGCCTCGCTCATGTCCACGATCCACTCGTCGGCCTCGCTCAGCGGCGGGGCTCCGAGTCGTTCCTCCAGTGGCCGCAGGACTTCCGCCCCGATGTCCCCGGTGAGTGCCAGTTCGGCCCGTCGGCCGTCGGTCGCCCTGACCACCAGGGGCGACACCGGGAGATGCGCGGCTGCCATGGCGGCCTCCTTCGCGTCCGCCACACTCCGTCCACCTCCATGGTGGCCCCGCGGCCACGTCCGTGGCGGCCGTGGGGCCCCGGCTCCGGGGAACGATCGGCTCAGGCCCTCTTGCGTGCCGTGCCTCCGCCCGGTCGCGCCGTCGTCGTGGTGCGGCGGGTGTCGCGGGCGGTGGACATGGACGAGGTCTCGGTGTGGGGGGTGCGGGGCTGGCGGTGGCGGGG
Source organism: Streptomyces sp. NPDC093064 (assembly GCF_044754605.1). Taxonomy (NCBI): domain Bacteria; kingdom Bacillati; phylum Actinomycetota; class Actinomycetes; order Kitasatosporales; family Streptomycetaceae; genus Streptomyces; species Streptomyces sp. NPDC093064. Next base: position 1,427 of record NZ_JBIVPK010000036.1, on the reverse strand, counting down.
CGACGTGCGCCGGGGCGGGCGGGTCAGGGTGATCTGGCGTACGAACTGCTGGAAGCAGGCCAGGGAGGCCAGGCCCGGCAGGGCTGCCGCGGCGATGTCCACGATCGTCCTGGGCGCCTGCAGCACGCACAGAAGCATCGCGATGGACGAGAAGATCAGCACCACGCTCCAGGAGTGGACGGCGCGGCGCTGGTGCAGCGCGGCCCGCAGCACGGACAGCGAGGCGACCAGCCAGGGACCGTAGACCAGCAGGGGCCACCAGGACGCGATGCCGTCCTGCATCCGTGCCACGGCCACGACGCGCAGGGGATCGTAGGCAACCATTCCGCCGAAGAAACTCACCGAGGAAGCGATCACCGCGGTCAGCGCGGCGATGACGTGACTGGCGGTCCGCAGGACGTTCGGACGCTTGCGTTCCCGGACCTTTCGATGGCGTCGGGCGACCTCCTCCAGCGGAGGCAGTTCCGCCGTGATCGCCTGGAGGTTCTCCAGGGGCGTGCCGGTGTTCGGAGCGGGCTCGGTGACCGGTGTCTCGTCCCGGGCGACGGGGACGTCCGGCCGGTGCTCCTCCATGGCGTCCTGGAGCATGAAGGCCAGTTCCTCGGCGGGGTCCCAGGCCGCGTCCGGCGGCTCCAGGGGAGACGTGAAGAACTCCGCCGGGCCCCGGTGCCGGCCGGTGCCCGCCCCCTGGTATCCACCCGTAGGGCTCGGGTAACCGGGATAGCCCGAATAGTCAGTCGAATGGCCGGAACGATGATCGGTACGTTCGTCGTACATGACGCGGCGGCTATTCCGCTCCCGAGAGACGGGACCGGCTCTCCGACCCGAGCCAGCGGCGCGCGAGGTCGGCTTCCAGTGTGCTCATCGCGTCCAGGAAATCCCGCAGCAGGGGCTCCGTCACCTTGAGAGCGACCGGAAAACCTCCCCTGGTCAGGGTGCCGTTGACAGCGGCCGACGAGTGCACCTGGGCGGGAAGGTAGGTGTAGGGACCCAGCGCCACCGCGTGTGCGGCGACCGGGTCCTCTCGCTCCTGACCCCCGAACAGACCCCAGTACCCTTCCCTGGTTGCCTTAGTCATGTCCCGACTAACGCCGTCCGACTTCCCCGGATGCGCGGCAAATGGGTGAAGGAATTCCCTGATTAGCCCTATATGTGCGATGGGATGTCTCATCCGTACACATGAAGAGACGGGTGGGAGCCGGTGAGCCGCCGTTCGGCGTGCGGCACGTCGACAATACGGCTCCGGAGGCGCATGTCACGGGTATCGACCCGCCGCGTTCCGCACGCGCGACGCACCGGCCGGCGTCCCGCAGCCGCTAGTGCTGCGACCGAAAAGGTTCACCGGCTCGCGACGCCCGGCACGGCTCCCCCAAGCTCTTCGAGCAGGGGGGGACCCCCAGCCGCGTTGTCGCATCACCCGAGTACAT
>NZ_JBIVPK010000035.1:67389-76769 GCF_044754605.1 Streptomyces sp. NPDC093064 | reverse complement strand
CGGATGAGATCAGCTCGGTGAACCGCCGGATGCGTGACCCGCATGTCCGGTGGTGTGGGAGGAGGGCTGGGCGACCCGGCCCTCCTACCCGATTTTGCCGACTGTCGCTACGGGCGGGGCGATCGCCTCCGCGGCCGCTTACGTGCCATCGAGAGGTTCAGCACGTCCGCGGTCTCTTCAGCGGCGGGCTCGGCCGGCTCGGGGTGCCTCGCTGCTGTCCTGCGTCCCAAGCGCTTCTCCCTCTTCTCCTGCTCAGCTTGGGCGACGGCGGCGTCGTAGCGTTCCTGGTAGTCGTCAACGTCGAGACGATCCTCGGGCTCGAGTGTCCCGATGGCTTCCAAGTGCTCGGTGACGCAGCGCGCACCGCTGATCATCGGGTTGAGGAGGTAGACGCCTTTGGCCTGGCGGAACACGAGCTTGGCGAGGATCAGGGCCTGCAGACCCCGCCCCGCCATGGAGCGGTGCACGTCCAGGGCTTCGGCCAGCTCTTCTTCGGTGACCAGGCAGCGGCCTCCTGGCTCCTGCGTTCCCAGGAGCCGGAAGAGCACTCGGTAGGCGATCCCCGGCATCGCAGGCATGTAGGCGAAGCCGTTGAAGGTGCCGTACGTCAGCTCAGGCGGCTCGGCGGTAACAGACGCTGCAGTCCTCATCTCACGCCTCCGGCTTCTTCTGCGTGCGCTTACGTTTGCTCGCTTTTGACGATGGTTCGGGGAGTTTCGCACCCGGAAGAGCCATGTCTCTGAATTCCTCTGGAACACCTGAGTCAAGCACGAGTTCGTTCAGAAGGCTCAGCTGCTCCACCTGAACCTTGACCCGCTTGGCGGCCGACCCGCGCACGGGCTTCTCGAGCAGCCGGTAGCCTCCGCGTAGGGTCACCGCGGGCTGAAGCTGGATGGATCCCTTCTTCGGTGAGTACGCCAGCCCGAGCCTCTTCAGCTTGGTCTGGGCTCGCGACACCTGTGCGGGATCCATCTCCAGTTCGGCAGCGATCACGGACTGCTTGAGCTCGACTGCCCCGCCGACTTCCTGGCTTCCCATCATGTAGAGCAGTACGCACAGGGTTACGTTGTCGTCCCGGAAGTACTTGGCTGCCCAGCGAAGGAACTCCAGGCTGTCCTGGGCGAAGTACTTACCGATGAAGTCGCCGGCGGTGACGGGAGGTCTGACCTCGGCCGTGTGGCCAACAGGCAACTCGACGAGGTTCTTTCTCGGGCCGAGCGCGCCGGCGTACGGACTGTTGGAGCTCGGCGCACGGGGCGAGGACGAGCCGGGGGCCCGGCGAGGGTCCCCCTGAGGCTGTGCGGACATGACGCTACATGCTCCTCAAGATCGAAACCTAGACGCGGAGCACACTAGTGATTGCGCATATAGATAGCAACGACGCGACATATCTGCGCGTTGGGTGCGTCGAACATGACTTCGGAGTCATGTTGATGACGGTTGCGACCCCTGTCGCAGTATTGCGCATCTAGGTCGCAATGAACACGGCGCAGCTTGACTCCACGAGCAACTTCCGCAGCTACAAAATGACTTGGGAGTCATCTTCTGAAGGTCCATCAGACCCTCTGACCTGCAGGGATGTGATCGTCTCTATTCTCTATAAGTGCGGGTGCATCTCGGCTGACCCTCCATCGCCTGATGTCGAGTGTCACGTACCGCTGTCGACACCACGCTGGTAACGGCCGGTGGTACCAGGGGCCTTCGCCGGCCCCTGGACCCCGCTGCCCCCGGCACTCCTCGACGCGAATCTGTATCGTCGTGGCGCGCACCGTGCGCGTCGAGGACCACCGGGGTTGTGGCTCGGCTATCAACTGGCCGAGCGGGTCAGCTTCCTGATCCTCACAGCGGAGAAGGAACCCCCGCGTACGGCCTGAGGGTCGTGGCCTCACGTTGCAGCTGGGGTGGTCTTGGCTTAGGTAGTCGATGCTGGCAAGGATCTGGGTGAGCTCTGCTAGGGGCTGCAGGAAGCTTGGGTCTCTGCGCTATGACTATCGGTGTTGCTGCGCCGACCGGCATCAGGGATGCACATCCATCGAATGTGACAAAACGTTGCCGAGCGCCAGGCTCAGAACCACGAGGCCAAGGCTCACTGGCGTGCCCACCAGGGCTAGAAGCAGCGGGAGAAACGTGGCGAGCGCGCGGGATCCGGAGCATGTGGACTGCAGCCGCTTGCCCCACCCGCGGCCGACTTCCACGCGCAGCCACTCGGCCGCCCGGCCGGAGACGAGAATGGATGGGCCCGAGCACTTCAGCAGCCCTTGGCTTCGTTCATGTCGGGCGACAGCACTTGTGCATGAGTTCCGGCTGCAGTTGGAGACCGGAGATACTCGCGAGTTTTGACGGCACCACCAAGCTGCCGTGGCGTCGCGTGAACAATTCGCTGTTCCTTGGTGTGCCTTGTTCGTAAGGTTTCTGCGTGGCGGATGACGAGCGAGAGCAGGCCGTGCAAGCGGCCATTGACGGAGAGATGCGGCTTCTCGATCCCGAGGTGCGCGCTTCGCCGGACCGTGTCCTGGAGCTTCTGGATCCGGAGTGGACCGAGATCGGGGCTTCCGGACGCTGGTGGGATGTGGAGTCGATCCTCACTGTGACAAGTGGCGGCAGCGTCTCCCCGGAATCTCCGGTTAAGGTCAGTGAAGTGTCCGGAGCCGTCCTTGCCCCGGGCATCGTTCATCTGACGTACTTCGCCGACAACCAAGGCCGCCGGGTCTGGCGGAGTTCCTTGTGGCGGCTGACGGAGACGGGCTGGCGGATGTACTTCCACCAGGGCACTTTGGCCAGCTGCAGTTCACTCTGACCTGCTCGCCGATCAGCCTCACCGGCACCGAGTAGCGGTTGGTGCGGACCGCGATCTGGCCATAGCGGTCGACCCGCCGCGCGAACACCCGCCCAGTCTCGAACGGCTCCTGCGGCAGCGGCAGCGGCAGCGGCATCAACAGCGGCCGCTCGACCTCGAAGTACTCGTCGATCGTCCGCAGCCTGGACCCGATCCGGCGTCGTCCGTCGTGCCGGGCCCACTGCTCGACCAGCTCGTTCAGCTCCGCCAGCGAGTCGACCCCCGGCACCGGGGTGAAGTGGTTACCCACCTTCGATGTCCGCCCCTGCGTCGGATGACGCCGCCACGGTGCTGGTGGATCAGCTTCTCAGAGAGGGCTTGCGATGGGGGTGCTGAGCAGCGAGATGCGCCACGCTTGAAGGAGCGGTGCATCAGGGACACGCCCCTCCGGCGCGGACTACGGACCGGCGATCAGCCAGAGGATGAGGCAGGCGTCCAGTTCCTGGCTGTAGCGGTAGACGACTGAGATTCCGCGGCCGCCGGTCTGCTCGGGGAGCAGCTCGATCACTCGTGACTCCGAGCCAGGGTCGGAGTCCGGGAGGCCGCGGGCGTGCCCAGGGTCAGGATCGTCTTCGAGTGAGCGGCGGACGGACTCGACGGCCGCCCGCTCGCCCGGGGTGAGTTCGGTGAGGATCTTTTCGGCGGGGTCGCTGTAGAAGGCGTGGGTCACCGTGCGGCCCCGGCCTCGGCCAGCTTCCGGCGGAGTTCGGCCTCGACGTCCTCGGTCGGCCTGGCTAGCGCCGTCATGGCCTGGGGGTTGTACCGCATGAGAACGCGGTGGCGGTAGGCCTGGGCGATCTCGCGAACCGCGGTCAGATCGTCGAGGTCGATGCCATCGAGTTCTTGCTCGAACTTCTGCCGGTCGCCCGGGAAACCCCATGTCGACAGGGCCTCACGCAGCTCGGCGAGCGTGCGCATGGGCGGGGTGAACTGGCTGACGCCGGGATCCTCAGGTTGTGCCGTCATGGTGACCTCCTCCTAGTCGCTGCTTACGAAGCTACTCGGGAACGGTGTCCCATGGGGAGGGACCCCCGACGACGGCAGCTGTGAGAGTGGGGACGCCACTTCGGCCGGGCCGATTCAGTGCGACGCGCGCTGGTGTGGCCGTATGAATTGTTGACTTCTCAGGCTTCGGATTCGGTCCGGGCTTTGGTGGTCAGGCTGCCAGAACGTCTCGCAGTTCGCGTACGGCGCCCTCCGAGTGGTGCCGGGCGGGGATCGAGCGGTACAGGTCCAGTGCGCGGCGCCGGACGAGGCAGGCGCGGTAGGGGGCCGGGAGAGGGTAGAGGAGCGGCGGCGGATGGGGAGTAGGTGCAGGTGCCGGACCCGATGCGGCCGCGCCCGGTGGTGTCGAGTGGGCGCCAGCCACTGGGGTAGCGCGGCGCCGGCTAGCGAGACGTCGCCCACCGCTTCCAGGCCATGAGCCCTGAACTGCGCCTCCTCATTTCACTTCTCCCGGAAGCCGGATGGGCCGGGTCCGATGAGGTGCTGCTGTTGGCCGTTGCGGCCGGCGCTGCCGTACGAGGGGGAGATGACGACCAGAACGCTGCCGTCCGCCGCGGTGACGTGCCAGGCGTTCGACTCCCTCCATTTCGGTGCCTGCACCAGCGCGGCGCCGTCGGTGACGGCCTGGGCCTGCGCCTCGGTCAGGCGCTTGCGCATGCTCACAGGACTCCGTACATGGCGTTCGCTTCGCACCCGTCGAAGTGGTGCTCCACGGTGGCGGAGTTGTCAGTGATGTGCATTCTTCAGGCCCAGCGGCCGACGTCAGTCGCCGTTCATGAGGCTGGCCTTGCCTGCACGCCTCTTTGCACGGCAGGCATCACATCCAGGGGGACCGCCCGAAAGGTCTCTTTTTCGGGAACTCCTTCTACTCACAAGCCTGTTACTGGTACAAGGGAGCACCGTGGCACGCGCCTGATGCCCGGTGCCGGTGGGCAGCCTGAAGACCAAGCGCTCAGGTGTGCAGTGCGGGGGAGAGGAACGGGGATGGGGCGCAAGCATCTGGTGTATGTGCTGCCCGGAATCGGTGGCAGCGTGCTGGAACGGCCCGAAGTGGGCGGGAAGCCTGCCAAGGTGGTGTGGGATGCGGGCTTCGGCGACATCGCCGGTCTGCTGGCGAAGCCGGGCCGGCTGACGGTGGACGAGCCGCTGCGGGCGAGCGGACTCATTCGCTCCAAGCGGCTGCTGCCGGGCTGGACCGTGGTCCCGGGCTACGAACGGCTGTGGGCGAACCTTCAGGCCCTCCCCGGCGTGGTCATGGACATGGGTCACGCCGGTCAGCGGAACCCGGCCGCGAACGTGGTGCTCTTCCCCTACGACTTCCGCCTGGGTGTCCGGCATGCTGCAAAGATGCTGGCGGCCGATGTCCACGACCGGCTGAAGGATCTGTCCCCGTCCGAGCGGGCGGGGCGGGTTGTGGTGGTGGCCCACTCGATGGGCGGTCTGGTCGCCCGGTACTGGCTGGGCCCGCTGGAGGGCTGGCCGTTGTGCCGGGCCCTGATCACACTGGGCACGCCCCACCGCGGCGCCCCGAAGGCGCTGCAACTGCTGGCCAACGGTGTACGGCTGGCGGGGATACGGCTGGACGCGGTGAGCGATCTGCTGCGCCAGTGGCCGTCGGTGGCCGAGCTGCTGCCCCGCTACCCGACGATCTGGGACACCGCAGCCACGGCTCCCCGCTATCCCCACGACCTGCCCCTGGACGACCTGCGTCCGCTGGCGAAACAGGGCTTCGCACTGCACGAGGAGATCGAGCAGGCCTGGCAGGCGATACCGCGAAGTGGCGCCGAACCGCAGGTAGTGCCTCGGCTGGGCTGGAGCCACACCACCAAGGGCTCGGCCGTGTGGGACGGCCGCAAGCTGAAGTTCAGCAAGAAGCTGCCGGGCTGGCTGGACCTGGCGGGCTGGGAGAAGGACCACGGCGATGGCACCGTGCCGGCGATCTCGGCCGTGCCGGTGGAGATGGACGGCCATGACACCTCCGGCTGGCGCGCCCGTGATCGCCACGGCCCGATCGTCTCCGCTGACTGGGTCCCCGGCCTGGTTCAGGCCTACGAGGAGCGGCAGAGGCTGACCGCGGCCCGGGGCGAGGAACGCCAGGCCGCCCTCGGCCTGGATGTGGAGGAACTTCACGCGCGGAGCGCCGTGATCCCGCTGGAGGTGCGGTTGTGCGGAGACAGCTTGCCGCAGGAGGCCACCGCCGCCCCGGCTGCGCTCGCCGTCTGGGCCACTCTGCGCCCGGTGCAAGGTCCGCGGGCCACGGTCGCGGAAGTGCGGCTGGAGTGGGACGAGGAGCGCGGCAACTACCTCACCGAACTGCCTGGCCAGGAGCCCGGTCTGTACGACGTGCGGGTGAGTGCGCGGGCCGTGCCTGGTGTTGGTGACCTGTCCGCGTCCGACAGCATCGCGGTGGTGGCCCCGTGAGCGCCGCCGGTTCGTGGCCCCGCTGGTCCCTCGAGGGCGAGCCGGCCGCGTTGGCCAAGTATGTACTGCCCGACCAGGTGGCAGCCCTGGTCCAGCTTCCGGGCCCGCCGGCTGACAGCCGGATCGAGCAGGTCCGAGGGGGCTATGAGGCGCTGGCCGGTGCAGGGATCACCTACTCCCACGAGGCGCCTTCCGACGATCCCGGTCGCCAGGTCATCCGCCAGCCCGGCGAGGTGCTGTGGTGCCCCCGGCACGCCACCTGCCTGGACCTCGCCCTGACCCTGGCCGGTGCCTGCCTCCACTCCGGCCTGCACCCCCTCGTCCTCCTCCTCGATGCGCCTGAAGCAGGACACGCCGCCCACGCCCTGCTCGGCGTGTGGATCGACGACCTCGACCCCGACGGCATCGAGGTGCCGGATGCGGACGTATGGACCAGCCGCCCCGACGGCTGGGAAGAGCTGGTCCAGACCGACGTTGACGGGCCGCGCCCGCTGCTGCTGCTGGACCCGGTCGGCGTCGCGCACGCCCTGCCCTCCTCGCCCATCCTCGGCACGAGCGCCACCTTCGCCGAAGCCGCACGCGCCGGAGCCCGCTACGCTCGCGAGTGGACCTGGCGCCTGGCCGTCGACATCGGCCGCGCCTGGCGCGAGCGCGACACCCACACCCCGGCCCCCCGGCCCGACGACCAGCCACTGCGCCCGCCGTACGTAGAACTGGACCCGCAGGTACACCGGCCCCTGCAGGTGCTGCGCGCCGAGCACGCGGTGGTGCCCTTCCAGGCCCGGGACGAGCTGACCATCCTCACCGACTGGTGCCGCGCCGTCGCTGCCGGCCCGTACACCGGCATCACCGTCATCCACGGCGCCGGCGGCGCGGGCAAGACCCGCCTCGCCCTGGAACTCGCCCACCAACTGGCCACCCGCAAGGGCTGGTACACCGGCTACCTGCGCGAAGGCGCCGCCGGCCGGGACTGGCTGGGCACCGTCGTCTCCCCCACCCTCATCGTCCTGGACTACGCCGACGCCCGCCCCGCCGACGCAGAACACCTGCTGGCCATCCTCAAACGCCGCATGGAGCGCGGTGCCGCACCCGCCATCGTCATCATGACTGCGCGTGCCATCAACGGCCAGTGGCTCACCAAGCTACGCAAAGCGTGGGAACGTGACGGGCATCCGGTCCGCGAGGGCTTCACCCTTCACCTGCCGCCCGAGCACCCCGCTGGCGCCGCTCTCTTCCGCCGTGCCGCCCGCGCCTTCCACCACGGCCCCGACACCGAACTCGACCTCGACGCCGCCGACCGGGCCGCACCGGCCGACTGGACCACGCTGGACCACATCCTGCTGGCCCTCCTCGCTGCCCGCAGCCCCGACCGGCTCCCCACCACACGTGAGGACCTCTACGAGGAAGTCCTCACTCACGAACGCGCCTACTGGGCCCAGACCTACAACCGAATCGCCGGCCTGCCCAAAGACGCGGACGCTCCCCTCGAGGTCCTCAACCGATCCGTCACCACCCTTACCCTGCAAGCGCCCACCACCCGCAAAGAAGTCCACGCCGCACTACGCACCGTGGACGAGCTCCGCGACGACACACAATGGCGCGATACCATCCGCGCCACCCTGACCACCTGCCTGCAACCGGGCCCCGGCGAGCCCCTCGTCCTGCGCCCGGACCCCATCGCCGATCACCTCACCCTCCACGAACTCCGCGACGACGAGGACCTGCTTCCCAGCATCCTGGACGGCCTCGAGGACGACCGCCTCCTGTCCGCCCTGCGCCAGCTCAACCGCGCCGCTGCAGCCGCACCCGACAGCGCCACTCACCTGGTGACGGACTGGGTCAGCGCCGGGACAGACCGGTGGCAGCCCGTCCTCCAAGTCGCCGCGGAACAAGGCGGCACCGCGCTGGCCGCCCTCGGCCAGCTCATTGATAACGACCCGGCAGTGCCCTGGCTCGACGACCTCTCCAACGCCATCCCATTCACCGCGATCGGTCTTCCCGAACTGGGTGTACGCACCGACCTTCGACGCCTGTCACTCCTGCGGTCCGATGACACCACCCAGCCAGCCAAGCTCGCGGACCAGCTTCTACGCGCCAGCCACCGCTACTTTGCCGCCGGGGACCGGCAGGCGGCGCTGGCTTCGGTCATCGAAGCCGTTGACCACTACCGCGCCCTGGCGGAGGCCAGCCCGGCCGCCTACCTGCCCGACCTCGCGATGTCCTTGAACAACCTCTCCGTCCTGCAGGGCGAGGCCGGGGGCCGGCAGGGGGCGCTGGCTTCGGTCATCGAAGCCGTTGACCACTACCGCGCCCTGGCGGAGGCCAGCCCGGCCGTCTACCTGCCCAACTTCGCCGGCTCCCTGAACAACCTCGCCATCCATCAGAGCAAGACCGGGGACCGGCAGGGGGCGCTGGCTTCGGTCATCGAAGCCGTCGAAATCCGCCGCACTCTGGCGGAGGCCAGCCCGGCCGCCTACCTGCCCGACCTCGCCACCTCCCTGAACAACCTCTCCAACCGTCAGGGTGAGACCGGGGACCGGCAGGGGGCGCTGGCTTCGGTCATCGAAGCCGTTGACCACTACCGCGCCCTGGCGGAGGCCAGCCCGGTCGCCTACCTCCCCGACCTCGCCACCTCCCTGAACAACCTCTCTGTCCTGCAGGGTGAGACCGGGGATCGTCAGGGGGCGCTGGCTTCGGTCATCGAAGCCGTCGAAATCCGCCGCACTCTGGCGGAGGCCAGCCCGGTCGCCTACCTCCCCGACCTCGCCATGTCCCTGAACAACCTCTCTGTCCTGCAGGGTGAGACCGGGGATCGTCAGGGGGCGCTGGCTTCGGTCATCGAAGCCGTCGAAATCCGCCGCACTCTGGCGGAGGCCAGCCCGGCCGCCTACCTGCCCGACCTCGCCGGCTCCCTGAACAACCTCTCCGTCCATCAGGGTGAGACCGGGGATCGTCAGGGGGCGCTGGCTTCGGTCATCGAAGCCGTTGACCACTACCGCGCCCTGGCGGAGGCCAGCCCGGTCGCCTACCTGCCCGACCTCGCCGGCTCCCTGAACAACCTCTCCGTCCATCAGGGTGAGACCGGGGATCGTCAGGGGGCGCTGGCTTCGGTCATCGA
>NZ_JBIVPK010000035.1:0-67291 GCF_044754605.1 Streptomyces sp. NPDC093064 | reverse complement strand
GAAGCCGTTGACCACTACCGCGCCCTGGCGGAGGCCAGCCCGGTCGCCTACCTGCCCAACCTCGCCAGCTCCCTGAACAACCTCTCCATCCAGCAGGGCAAGGCTGGGGACCGGCAGGCGGCGCTGGCTTCGATCACCGAAGCCGTCGAAATCCGCCGCACCCTCGTAGAGGCGAACCTGGCCGCCTACCTGCCCGACCTCGCCGGCTCCCTGAACAACCTCTCCGTCCGTCAGAGTGAGACCGGGGACCGGCAGGCGGCGCTGGCTTCGATCACCGAAGCCGTCGACCACTACCGCACTCTGGCGGAGGCCAGCCCGGTCGCCTACCTCCCCGACCTCGCCATGTCCCTGAACAACCTCTCCAACCGGCAGGGTGAGACCGGGGATCGTCAGGGGGCGCTGGCTTCGGTCATCGAAGCCGTCGAAATCCGCCGCACTCTGGCGGAGGCCAGCCCGGTCGCCTACCTGCCCGACCTCGCCATGTCCCTGAACAACCTCTCCGTCCTGCAGGGTGAGACGGGGGACTGGCAGGCGGCGCTGGCTTCGGTCATCGAAGCCGTTGACCACTACCGCGCCCTGGCGGAGGCCAGCCCGGCCGCCTACCTGCCCGACCTCGCCACCTCCCTGAACAACCTCTCCGTCCAGCAGAGCGAGGCTGGGGACCGGCAGGCGGCGCTGGCTTCGATCACCGAAGCCGTCGACCACTACCGCGCCCTGGCGGAGGCCAGCCCGGCCGCCTACCTGCCCAACTTCGCCAGCTCCCTGAACAACCTCTCCAACCGGCAGAGCGAGGCTGGGGACCGGCAGGGGGCGCTGGCTTCGATCACCGAAGCCGTCGAAATCCGCCGCACCCTCGTAGAGGCGAACCTGGCCGCCTACCTGCCCGACCTCGCCACCTCCCTGAACAACCTCTCCGTCCGTCAGAGTGAGACCGGGGACCAGCAGGTGGCAATGGCTTCGATCACCGAAGCCGTCGACCACTACCGCACTCTGGCGGAGGCCAGCCCGGCCGCCTACCTCCCCGACCTCGCCGGCTCCCTGAACAACCTCTCCATCCAGCAGGGTGAGACCGGGGACCGGCAGGGGGCGCTGGCTTCGATCACCGAAGCCGTCGAAATCCGCCGCACCCTGGCGGAGGCCAGCCCGGCCGCCTACCTCCCCGACCTCGCCATGTCCCTGAACAACCTCTCCAACCAGCAGAGCAAGACTGAAGTCGCCTCTACTGTCTGGGAGGACGCCATCACCGACCTGGAACTCAACCCACTCTCCCAGGCGGAACTTCGCGCCCACTACGCCACGTACCTCGCCACACACGTTGCCGTTGCTCCTGCAGCCGACCAACTCGTGCGGGCAGCACTGGCCTGTACAGGCGGCAGCCCATCCCCCCTGGGCCGGGCGCGGCAGCGGGTTCGGGTGACCGTAGCGAGCCTTGGCATCCAAGATCCGCGGCTTCCTGACTGGGCCGTCACCCCCCTGCCCGACGACGTGCTGGAACTTCTCAACCAGTGGGCCCAGGCCGCCGACTGGCCAAGCGTCGAAACCTTCCTCCGCGCACATGCCGACCGGCTCCGGCAACCGGGCTTCCGCCATCACTTGGAACTGGCTGAGGCTCTCTTCCCTGAGAGCCCGCCCATTGACAGCCTTACCAGCATCCTCGGCCAGGTCGACGCCGACGGTATCGACACCGTCCTGGACCGTGGACGGAACGACCACGATGTACGCCAACTGCTCCAAGAGTGGATTGCGACCCCCACGTGGGCGGACTCCAAAAGCTTCCTCGACGAGCACAGCAGCAAGCTGCGCACCCCCGAAGTCTGGGCGCTGCTCGCCGCAACAGACGCGCCGCTCGCACGCCTGCATCTCGCCATCCTCCAGCTCACCGATGATCTCCCCCACAATCAGGTCTACGAGATTGTCACCGACCGGAACGTCGCCACCGAACAGGCCTTCACCGCCATCGACCAGGCTGCCGTCCCGCTCCTGCGTCACATCCTGTACGCCCACCCAGACCTGCTCACCGACATCACCGGAGCCTTCTTCGCCACCGTGATCACCGCAGCCAATGGCGATACCTACCAGGCCCGCCAGCTCGCCCAGACCATCGCCGAGCACGGCACGGACACCCAGCGCCACGCCTACGCGATCCGGCTCCGCACCCTCGCCCAGCTCGGCCCCGAGCTCAGCGACGCGAACGAAATCGCCGACCTCATCCATCCCGACAAGCACCCCTGACAGACCCATCTGACCCGTCTTCCCGGCTTGAGCCGGCCCACATCGGGTTGTGTCGTCTGCGCTGCGCAACGTCCAGGTTCAACGATCATTGGTGCTGCTCAACGAGCGGGAGTCGACCAAACATCCGTACTCCCTATCACGAACATCCCCTCTCACAAGGCGCGTTGGCCGCAAGCAGGCATCCCAGCCCGAGAGGCGAGAGAGGTCAGGACTGCGCGCTCCGGAACGCGAGATACCGGCTGAAGGCTTCGTGGCTGTCGGGGGTGAAGTGCCACTCCAGCAGGGCCGACCGCAGCTCCGGCTCCGTCAGCCAGCCATGCCAGGCGCAGCGAAGGAACTCCAGGCTGTCCTGGGCGAAGTACTTACCGATGAAGTCGCCGGCGGTGACGGGAGGTCTGACCTCAGCCGTGTGGCCAACAGGCAACTCGACGAGGTTCTTTCTCGGACCGAGCGCGCCGGCATACGGACTGGTGGCGCTCGGCGCACGGGGCGAGGACGAGCCGGGGGCCCGGCGGGGGTCCCCCTGAGGCTGCGCTGACATGACGCTACATGCTCCTCAAGATCGAAACCTAGACGCGGAGCACACTAGTGATTGCGCATATAGATAGCAACGACGCGACCTATCTGCGCGTTGGGCGCGTCGAACATGACTTCGGAGTCATGTTCGTGACGGTTGCGACCCCCGTCGTAGCACTGCGCATCTAGGTCTCAATGAACACGGGGCAGCTTGACTCCACAAGCAACTTCCCCAGACCCAAAATGACTTGAGAGTCATCTTCTGAAGGCCCATCAGGCCCTCTGACCTGCAGGGATGTGACCCTCTCTATTCTCTATAAGTGCGAGTTCATCTCGGCTGACCCCCATCGCGCTGATGTCGAGCGTCACGTACCTCATGTCGACACCACGCTGGTAACGGCCGGTGGTACCAGGGGCCTTCGCCGGCCCCTGGACCCCGCTGCCCCCGGTGCTCCTCGACGCGCATCCGTATCGTGGTGGCGCGCACCGTGCGCGTCGAGGATCACCGGGGTTGTGGCTCGGCTATCGACCGGACGAGCGGGTCAACTTCCTGGTCCTCACAGCGGAGAAGCAACCCACGCGTGGGTCTGAGGGGCGTCGCTTCACATTGCAGCTGGGGTGATCTGGCATGGGTATTGACTTCCTCCCCGGGTTGAAGCTCGGGGATTCCCCTATGAGGGGGTTCGGCCGGTTGCCCGGCTTACGGGTTCCTGCTTCACGGACCGGCTGGTGCCGAGGTCTCCACAGGCTGAGACCGCATGTCCTGCGGCCTTGATGTTCTTCGCGGCGTTCACGTCGGCATGGTCGCGGTGTCCGCAGCCTGGGGCTTTGCACCGGAAGACCGCTTGGCTCTCGCGGTTCCCTTCGGTGACGAAGCCGCAGGCGGAGCACCGTTGCGACGTGTACGCGGGGTTGACTTTCACCACGCGCGTGCCCGTGTACCGGGCGGCGTTGGCAAGGGCGAGTTCGAGGCGGTGCCACCCCTTGTCCAGGATGGCCCGGTTGAGCCCGGCCTTCTGGCGGACGTTCCGGCCGGGCTCGGCCACGGTGCCACACGCGCTGGCGGACATGTTCTTGATCCGCAGGTCTTCGAGGACCACCAGGGCGTTCTTCGCGACGATCCGGGCCGCGGTCTGCGCGCAGAAGTCTCCGCGCCGGTCCGACACCCGGGACATGATGCGGCCCATGGCTGTGATCGTCTTGTGCCGGTTCGCGCTGCCGCGCTTGGACCGGGCGAGGCGTTGTTGCAGGCGCCGGTACCGGACGATCTCGCCGGCCGTGATGAACGGCCGGTCGTGGAAGTCGCCGTCCGAGGTGACGACGGCGGTCTTGACCCCCCGGTCGATGCCCACGGCGGTACCGGGCATGGCGTGCTGCTCGGGAGGGGCGGCCTGGTCGTCCACGAGGAACGACACAAACCACCGGCCGCCCTTGCGGGACACGGTCGCGGAACGGATCTCACCACCGAGGGGGCGGGACCAGCGGAAGCGGACCCAGCCCAGCTTCGGCAGCTTGACCCGGCCCCACTTGCGCCCCAGCCGCTCCACGCTGATCTGCTGGGCGTCGGGGAACCTAAACGACGGCGACCAACGTGCCTTCGACCGCCACCGCACCGTGAACGTGCCATGATCCCGGCAGGCCCGGTCCAAATCCTTCAGCGTCTGCTGCAACGCGTGCGACGGCGCCGCCTTCAACCACGAGTGCTCACCCTTGGCATCGGCCAACTCGGCACACTGCCGCACGTAGTTCATCCACACCCCGCGCCGCCGGAATTCCCGACGCTGCTCCAGGGCCGTGTTCCACACCGACCGGCAGATAGCGCCGAACTCCTCACACATCTCCTCTTGCTCGGGCGAGAGGTCGAGCAGGTAGCGGCGACCGGACAGCATGAGAACACCCCCTTCGACTGGTGCGATCAACCTAGTGCACACCACTGACAACGCAGCGAACTCCACCGTTCTGCGCGGCTCCGCGCCAAGGATGAGCTAACCCCGTCCTGAAGGACGGGGCTTGCGCTCAAGAGATCCGGTCAGTCCCACCAGCCATCGCTGGCGTGCCAGTGCTGCACCCATTCCAGGAAGCCGACCGCCTCCGGCATCGGATAGGGGTAGGCGCCGACTTCGGTGACCACCCAGACCTTGCCTCGTTGAGGACCGGTCACGACCAGGACCCAGTAGGAGGGGCCGTCGTCGGCGCCGAGCAGGATGGAACCGTGGTTGTAGACGTTGGCGACGCGCTCGTCATGGTCGTCGGCGAGGGGTTCGCCTTCCCAGGCCCACGCCTTCCGGAGCGGGAACGGGGCGGCGGGATTGCGGTCCCTGTCGTACGGCCAGTCCGGTGGGAGCCAGCCCAGGGGGAGGAGGGCGCCGTCTTCCGGCGGTCCGAGGGATGACCCGTTGGTGATCTCGGCGATCAGACTCCGGTACGGCTCCGGAAGCAGGACCCCGCGCTCGGATTCCCACGCCGAGACGCCATCGTGTCCCAGTGCCGGCTCGCGCCACTCCGTGTCAATTGCGGAGCGCAGAAACTCCAGGGTGGCCTCGGCAGGCCGCTGATCAGGTGATGTGGTTGTCGCCGCAGCATGCTTGCAGAAGGGACTGACAGGGCCACTGCGGGGCCATCGGGCTCGAACGTTTGAGGCGGGGAAGCTGACCTGCCACTGAGGAATTGCGTGAACGTCGACAACCCCTGACTTCTCACTGTCGGCGTGTCCGGGCCGATGGCCGGGCTTGCAGGCTGTTCGGGGCGCGGCTGCTACAGGTCGAACTCGAGGTGCTCGATGTCCGTGAACCGGACCTCTTCCAGGCTGCCGGCGCGGCGGCCGTTGTCCTGGAAGTACACCTCCTTGAGCGCTTCGGCGGCGATCTCCTTGAGCTGCTGTTCGGTGGCGCCGGTTTCCTGGGCCTCGAAGAGGCGGGCGGCGTAGCGGGGCGGGAGGGCGACGGTCAGGTGCCGGATGCGGTCCTGGTCCGTCGACCCGATGGGCGCGGTGTAGCCCATGCGGGCGCGGGTGTCGATGACGATGCCGCCGGTGGTCGCTGCCTTCTGTCGGGCCTTGGCCCGGATCTGCGGTTGCCACCGCTTCTTCACCTCGTGCTCCAGGCGCGCGGCGAGGTCCGGGCGGGGCTTCTTGATCTGGTCTTTCACGTACCGTTCCACGGTGCGCTGGGAGATGCGCAGCATCTGGGCGACGGCCTTGGTGCTCTTGAGCTGCTTGACCAGGTAGCGCATCTGCGCGGGTGCGCTCTTGGGTGCCGGGCGGGTGAATGCCTTCTGCACCGCGGCGTCCAGGCCGTCCCCGAACAGGCTCATCGCCTTCTCCTACTCTCCGTTGTCGACGTCGGTGACGGTGCCGTCCTTGATGTAGCGGGCGAGGTTGAGCTCCGGGGCGTTGAACCGCTCGCGGACCTCTTCGCCCCACAGGACGGTCTGGGTGCCCTCGTGCTTGACCAGGCCGGGGTTGATGCCGAGCTTGAAGCCTCCGGGCAGCGGCTTGCCCTCCCGGTAGGGCAGGAAGTCCAGCGGCGAGGGCCCGTCGGCCGTGTACACGACGCAGTCGGACAGGATCGCGACCGGGTACTGGCCGGTGAACGCCGCATGCTTGACGATCTTGCGGTGCAGGTTGATCCGGGTGCGGGAGATGACTGCCGCGCGGATGTCCGGCCGCCAGGTCGGCCGGGACAGGGCGCGCCACGGCTCGCCCGGCCGCCACCCCTCGCCCCGGGGGCGCTCGCGCAGCTTGCCCAGGCCGCCCTTCACCGTCGCCTTGATCGCCGAGACGACGATCGCCAACTCCGGGTCACGCTCCTTGTAGCCGTCCATCGCCGCGAGGAAGTCGGCCGGCGCGAGGTTGGCGTCGACGCCGAGGTCGGCCATCGTGGCGAGGTAGGCGTCGCGCAGCCGGTTGTACCAGCCGTCCAGGTAGCGGCCGTTCTCGTAGCGGACGTACGCCTCCAGCGGGCGCAGCTCGTAGCCGAGTTCCACCGCGTACGCCACGGTGGGCGTCGCGTACCAGGCCGGCCCCTCGGGGCGCTCGCCCTTCGGCGTGAACGGGCTGGGCAACAGCGAGCCGTCCAGCTCCACCCACTCCTTGCCGACCTTCACCTTCGACAGGTCGACGTGGGACAGGTCCACCAGCCACGAGCCGGGCAGCTTCGGGTCGAAGACCGGGTTCGTGACGTGCGTCGGCGCTCCGAGACCGACGGGCAGGCCGTTGGCGCCCGCCGCGAAGGCCATGTTCACGTCGATGCCGACCAGGTGCCGCAGGGTGCACTCGGCATCCGTCATCGGCCGCGCCCAGTCGTACGCCTCCTCGAACAGCTTCTCGCCGGGGCCGCGGACGTGGAAGCGCGGCAGGTCCTTGAGGAGCGGGTGCCCGTCCGGGGCCTCGCACGGCGCGCAGTCCACCGGGTCCTTGCCCAGGCTGCCGGGGTTGTGCTCGGAGTGCCGCTTGCCGTCGGCGTCCGGCTCGGAGGCCCGGGTCGCCGGGTGCAAGGCGGTCATCAGCTCCAGCCCGGTGACGGCGGTGGAACCGCGCGGCGTCATCACCCGCGAGGCGTACACGCCCAGAACGCGGGCGAGTTCCGCCGGCGGGAGCTGCCCGGCCTCGCCCCAGTGCCGGGTGTCCAGCGCGTGCCACGACGGGATGCACAGCTGCACGCAGGCCCGCTCCGAGCCCTGCGCGGGGCGGTAGATGCGCGCCCACGGCCCGAAGCCGCGCTTGGTCAGCTTCCACTCCGCGCGGACCAGCTGCTTGATCACCTTGTGTCCCTCCGGCAGGCGCCCGGCGAGCCGCTCCTCCTCGGTGAGAGTGGCCGGGAGGCCGTAACGCTCCAGGGCGGCCTCGGTGAGCACGAGCAGCGGGTCGGCGTCCTTGCCCGGCCCCGAGAGCTTCGGCTGACCGAGCCGCGCCTCGCGCAGCGTCCAGTCCACCAGGGCCGGGATCGACTTGGCGGGCACGTCCAGGACCAGGCCGCCGGTGCAGTACGCCAGCACCTGCCCGTCTTCGACATCGACGACCGCCAGCGGCCCGTTCTCGAACCGCGGGTCGGTGCCGCCCGCCGGGGTGCCGGCGGGGGCCGCCTTCCGCGCGCCGGGGCGGCGCGACGTCGACGACGGCCTGGTGGTGCGCGCCGGGCGGGGCGTGGCGGCCGGCGCAGCGGCGACGGGAGTAGGGGCAGGGGTCTGGGTGTTCTCGTGTGCAGTCATGGCCGCAGCCTCGGGGGCCTGGGCTGTGGACGGAGTCCCCGCTTCCTGCGGCGCGGGTGCGCCGGTGAACGTGGTGGGCACCGGGGTAGCCGGTTCCTCCGGGGCGGGGTAGAGCTCCGCGAGCTGCCTGAGTAGCCGTGCGTACGCCTCACGCTCCGGGCCGCGCGGCTCGGTCGGCTTCTTGGACGACTCCCACCCGGACACCGTGGCCCGGCGCACCTGTAGTGCGGCGGCGACTTCGTCCAGCGTCAGGCCGTGCGCGGTGCGCAGCCGCTTGCGCTCCTCCGCCGGAGGCAGCGGAGAGCGGGACGCGACCAAGGCGTCGACCGCGTCGAACAACTCGGACATGGAACACCTCCTGACCCACACTCTACCCCATGAACCGTACAGATCGCGTACTTTTGCCGCACGAATCGCGTACGAGGCTCATTCGATGGTCGAGAGGTGCACACTTCCGTAAGCTGGTGTGCATGACGGAGACGACCTACTCGATCGTGGAAGCTCGCGCCCGCCTGGGCGCCATCGCGCGCGAAGTCAGCGCCACCCGTGAACCAGTCGCCATCACCGACCACGGACAGACCGTCGCCATACTGGTCAGCCCCGCCGACGCCCTGGAATTGCAGGAGCTGCGGGCCCTCGCCGCCTACCGGGCCCGCCAGGCCCGCGGCGAGGACGCCGGCGTCTCCCATGACGAGGCGTACCGGCGCGTGTTCGGCGGTACTGAGGCGTGAGCTACGAGGTCATCTGGGAGCCCGAGGCCCTCACCCAGGCAGAGCGGTTCGCCAAGGACGACCCCGACGGAGTACGGCAGGTGTTCACCGCCGTCGACCGCCTCGCCGACAACCCCCGCCCCGACGGCGCCTTCGGCAGCGCCGACCTGCTCCGCATCCACGTGGCCCGCTACCGCGTGATGTACGAGATCAACGACCAGCAGATCCGCGTCAGTGTCATCCATCTCGGACGCGTGCGCTGACCAGTCCCATCCGTAAGCCAGGCCAGAGTCCCGTCACGCCCCTGGGACACCTGGCCTCACGTCTTTTGTCAGGCGGCCACTGGGTGTCACGGTCAGGCAGAGGGGCGCCGCCTGGTGCCCCCGCCGCTTCCGTTCAACGGGATCAAGGTTTCCAGATGAGCGCCCTTGACCCAGGAGCCCAGCAGGTCGCGGTGCAGGGCCACGATGTCCTGGCGCAGCGCCAGGCCCAGCGCGGCCTTCGTGAATGTGCGGCAGGTGGTGACGAACAAGGCGACGTCCGCGCCGTGTTCGAGACGGGCGGTGCCGACGAACTTCTGCATGGCCTGCGAGGACACACTCCGGTGCGGCGCATACTTCTTGCACTGGACGACCAACTTGCGGCCGTCGGCCAGGTAGCCGACGGCATCCGCGCCCAGGTCGCCGCTCTTGCCGCTGACGACGACCTTCGTGCAGCCGTCCCGCCGGCACAGATCGGCGACGTACGTCTCGAACTCCTGCCACGACAACGCGTCGACCTCGGCCATCGACAACTCCCGCGCAATGGCCTCCTCCTGCGCCCGCCACGCGCGGTCCTGGCCGACCGCGCGACGGTGCGCCCGCAACAGCGCCCAGCCGGCTCCCACCACCACGGCGACGGAGAGTACGACCACCAGGACGGGCCACACCACCGACCAGTGCCCGGCCACCCACACCGCGGCGGCCACCGCCGCCACCGCACCCCAGCCCTGTAACTGCCTGCGCGTCCGCTTCTTCAAGCGCCAGCGAGGTCGACGTGCTGCCATCACTCCCCCACTCCCCAGACCCGTGATCCGCAGTGGGCGCCGACTGGCGCCGGCCGGCCCTTGCGTGTGCGGGGGCTCATCGACCGGCCCGGGTGACGCCGCCCGCAAGCTGTCCCAAGATGTTCAAAATCCCCTGGCCCGCCGGGGTGGGTGCGATCAGGACGCCCAGCGCCAGGACGATGACGACGGTCAGCTTCTCGTCGAAGCGGCTGCGGGCCTCCGTACGCCGCCGCAGCCGGAAGAACACGATGACTGCGAGCAGCACCGCCACGTTGATGGTCAGCAACCGTCCCGACCTCCCCCACCGACCGGCCATCCCCACGCGGGGACGGCAACGCGCCACCCCAGCCTTCTTATGTAGCCGGGCCTCAGTGATGTTGGAGGCGGGTTGCCGACGAATGGCACAAAGCCATCGGGCCTGGCCGAATACCACGCGGCGGATCAGTCGTGGACGGGCACGGCGACGTATGCGACTTTCATGAAGCCGAGCACCGGCAGTCGGCGCGAGGCTCTACAGGAGTGGGACACCCCCGGCGCGCCGTGTCAAGGGGGACTGAGGCAGTTCGGCGCATCGTTCATCGCGATAGTCAGGCACTTTGTCCGGCGCCCTTTGCTGATCCTGGTACTCGTGCTCATCTGCGCGGCGACCAGGTGGCTCCAGTCCGTGTTGCCGCAGCCATGGGACGGTCTGGCTTTCGGGTTCGGCTGGTTCGCGGTTGCGTCGTCCATCGCATCGACCCTTCCTCGAAACGAAGAGGATCAGCAGGCCGACGATTGAGTGTGCCCGCCGCGTGCCCGATACGGCGGCACCTCACGGGGAGACGCGGGAAGGGACGGGGACTCAGCGAGGAACGCACAGGTCAGCGCCTTGCCAGCTCAGCAGCCGTCCGCGTACGCGATCTTCCAAACTGGTGCTCCAAGGCAGAGTCACCGAGTTGACTGCGTCGTTCCACCACCGATGTACTTCCACGCATGGCAGGAACGGATGACGGTCAGTCACTCGAAGCTCACCCCGCTGTCTCCCGGCCTGTGACCGCGGCGCAGGACTACGTGGAGGGGAGGCTGTCTCAGCACCAGAAGTGGTACGACAAGAAGGCCGTCAAGACGAAGGCCATGCATCTCCGGATGAGGACGATATCCGTCGTCGGAGGAGCCTTCGCTGCTCACCAACGCGGTTATCTTCCACAACGCCCTGGACATCGCCGAGTTCGTCCGCCAGCTCCAGGAGGAGGGATGGGAGATCGACCCCGAGGACCTGGCCCACGTCGCCGTACCTGACCGAGCACATCCGCCGCTTCGGCGAGTACTCCACCCATGAACTCGGCCTCCAGCCCGAGGCATACGACCCGCACCTGGACGTCGACTTCAGCCAGCTCCGCGGTGACGAGCCGCCCACCAGCGACGGCTACGGCCAGGCAGCCTGACCAGCCAGGACACCCGAAGGGACCTCGACCCGTGCTCTTGTCCATGCGGCGCGACCCCGGCTGACTGCAGCGTCCTGGACATGCTTGGTGCCCAAGGACCGCGCCTGGGTCACCGTGCTGGCCTCGCCGCGGTGGTGGCGCCTGCCCAGGGAGGACCGCAGGCCGCTACCGGTCCGGCCTCGAACTCGGTCTCTGGACCAGCCGCCACGTCCGCAGAAGCGGCCTGTGCCTGTCGTGCTTGGTTCGGCGAGAGCAAGCCCGACATCCGGTTCTTGACGGCGGCGACTGCCGCAGCTTCGCCCGGCTCCTGCACCTCCTCACCGATACCCAGGGCCCGAAGTAGACCGCGTCAGGTTCGTCCGCGTCGGCCAAAGACACGCGAGCGGCTGGCAAGCAGCCCCTGGTCACTTCCGGAGCAGAACTTTCGGGGCCCCGGACAACTGCCCGGCCTCCGCTCAGCTCTTCCGCTCACTCAGGACGCAGAACTCGTTGCCCTCCGGGTCGCGGAGGGTCACCCAGTGCTGCTCGTCCTGCACGGTGTCGACGCGCCGGGCACCGAGGGAGAGCAGCCGGGCGACCTCGGCTTCCTGGTCGTCGGGGCGGAAGTCGGGGTGGAGCCGGTTCTTCGACGTCTTGCCCTCGGGGACAGGCACGAAGAGCAGGCCCGGCATCTGGTCCGGCTCAGGCCGGATCTCGATGATCTCCTCGGATTCGTCGACCACTACCCAGCCGAGAGCCTCGGCCCACCAGCGCCCGAGAGCGACGGGGTCGGCGGAGTCGACGATGATCTGTTCCCATTCCAGTGCCATGGGCCTGAGCATAGACAGGGCCGGCGGCCCACCCCGCGAAGCCGCCACTCTTCCCCGACCATGAGTTCGACGCCAGGATGGTCGCTGTCGTCCGCCAGGAGGTCGAGCGGATGAGGATGCTTGAGTGGGAACTCACGGGCACCCACCCGAGCAACACCGACCCGGACACCGAGTGACTCGCATAAACGGTCCGAGAGCGTCCCCATCGCCGAAGAGACCGTGTAAACCCCGTAAACATGCTGGTCAAAGCCTTAGCGGCGAGGACATGATGAGCGTTCCACTTCGCACGACGAGAGGATGAACCCCCTCATGGCTCTGCCGCCGCTTTCGCTCGAACAGCGCCGGGCCGCACTCGACAAGGCCGCCGCCGCCCGCAAGGAGCGGGCCCAGGTGAAGGACGCACTCAAGCACGGCAAGCTGTCGCTGCGCGAGGTGCTGGCCAGCGACTCCGAGGCCATCCGCAAGACGACGGTCCGCGCCCTGCTCGAATCCCTCCCCGGCATCGGCAAGGTCCGGGCCCAGAAGCTCCTCACCGACATGGAGATCTCTGACAGCCGCCGCGTGCGCGGCCTGGGCATCCAGCAGCGTGAACGGCTCCTCGAACGGTTCGCGCCCAAGAGCTGACTACCGCTCACGCAGGGCGTACGGGCTGATCTCCTTGTACCGGTCATCCTCATCAAGGCGACCGAAGCTCCCTTCTCAGCGCTCCGGCCAGTTCGCCGGCCCGCCAACCCGGAACCGTTCGTCGGCCCAACGGGGTTCGGCCACGCAGAAAGCGTGCATCGCGTACGGCGGGACGCTACCGGGACCGTGCCCACCCGAGGGACCAATGGCCAGAGCATCACTCGCGGCTTCGTCGTAGCTTCGGGAGCGGAGGGCGAAGCGCCTGTCAAAAGTTCTGACAGCTACGCCGGTTCTCTGTTCCGTTCCTGCTGGGACCCCGATCGCCGCGATCCTGGGCAGACGGAACGGGAGCCTGCCCGTGAAGGGCAGGCTCCCGTAGTCAGTGCCACACGTCAGTGCTTGTGCGCTTACTTGGCGTCGACCGTCACCGTTGCCTCAGCCGTCCCGGCGGCCACCTTGGCGTCCCCGGAGTAGTTCACGGTCACGACGTGCTTGCCAGCGTCGTGGAACACGGGCAGCTTGATGTTCGCCACGCCGTCGCTGAGCTTGGCGCTGTAGGTCTGGCCGTCGACGGTCACCGTGACGGTGCCGGTCGGGGTGGTACCGGTGGCCGTGACCGTCACGTGCGCCATGACCTCGGTCTTGTTCACCACGACCTTGTTCGGGGTGGCCTTGAGGTCGACCTTGGAAGCGACCTTCCCGGACTCCGACGCCGTGTTGAGGCCGACGATGACCGGGTCGTGGTCGGAGGCCGCGAACGGGTCGTTGGCGTTGAAGAGCTGGGTGACGTTGTAGTTGTAGCGGCTGTAGCCGAAGGCGACCGACTCCTGGGCGTTGATCTGCCAGACCGTCGCGCCGGTGACCATCGACTTCGCGGCCGGGCTGGCGACGATGTGGTCGAGGGAGCCCTCGAGGCCGTGGAAGGAGTAGGACGAGTGGTTCGGGTCGTACGCCGACCCGAGGTCGCTGTAGCCCTGGCTGTACAGGTACTCCATCGGGTCCTCGTGGTTGTAGGCGTTGAAGTCGCCAGCGAGGAACACCTTGTCCGTCTTCAGCGCCTGCGCCTGCTCCTGCGCGAAGGCGACCAAGTCCTGCGCCTGGTGTGTGCGGGTCTCGTTGTAGGCGCCCTGGTTGTAGGCGGGGCGGGTGTCCTCCTTGTCGCCGGGGTAGAGCCCGGCGGCGGTTCCGCCCTTCGACTTCAGGTGGTTGGCCACGACCAGGAAGGCGTCGGAGTCAGCAGCGCCGACGGCCTTGAAGCCCTGGGCCAGCGGCTCGCGCGCAATGGAGAAGTCCTGACCGGGACCGGAGAGGTCCTTCAGGATGTGCGAGGCTCCCACCGGGGAGACATCGGCCGGCTTGTAGATGAACGCGGTCCGGATGACGTCCTCACTGGCCACCGCCGGCCGGTCCTCAGCCGCCGGCGACGGCGTGAAGGCCCAGGTGCCGGCGCCCGCCTTGGCGTTGAGGGCGTCGACCAGGCCCGCGAGCGCCGTGTCGCGGTCCTCCTTGAACTTGGCCGAGTTCTCGACCTCCTCGAGCGAGACGATGCTGGCCCCGAGGTCGATGATGCCGGTGACGGTCTTGTTCTGCTGCCGCTGGAAGCTGGCCTCGTCGGCGGCGCCGCGCGGGCCGCCGGCACCGCAGTCGTTGACCGCGATGTGGTTGCCCTGGCGGTCGTTGTAGAAGGAGCACTTCCCCAGGCCCTTGGCGATGTACTGGTCGCCCGTCATCGGGAAGTAGTTCTGCACGTTGAAGGTCGCGAGGCGGACCTTGCCACCCACGGCCGCGGGCTTCGCCTTCTGGGCGCGCATGTCGGAGAACGAGACGATGTCCGTGCCGGCGCCGTTGACCTGGCCGGTGGGCTGGAAGTTCCACAGCGAGTTGCGGTATTCCAGGACAACGGTCTTGTGGAAGGTCACCTTCGCACCCACGCTGACCGGGTTGTCGGAGGTGAGCCAGGGCAGCGGGTCGTTGGCGGCGGCGCCGGTGGCGGTGTAGCTGACGCTGGCGCCGTCATCGAGTGTGATGGCGTGGGAAGCGTTGTAGTCGGCCTGCTTCTGCGCGGCGTCGCTGCCGGCGGGGCCCGCATCCGTCGGCTGGCGCAGCATCTTGTCGCCGGCGGCCAGCCCGATCTGGCCGTAGAAGTTGGTGTTGTAGTTGTCCGTCACCGTGAAGTCGCCCTGGGGAGCGATGAGCTCGCCCTCGTGCGCTTCCTTCTGGGCGTCGGTCTCCAGGTCGCTCCACGCGATCTTGAGAGGGGTGACGGGCGGCAGCGGGGTGGACAGCTTCGTGACGGTCGGGAAGGTGATTTCGGTGGTGCCCGCGTACTCCTGGACCGTACCGCGCACCTGGACGCTTTCGCCGACGGTCACGGTGCCGGCCGACTGCGACCCGTAGACGAACACGGCGTCCGAGGCTCCGGGGGTCTTGTCGTCGGCCACGGTGCCGCCGGTGCCTCCGGTCTGGATGTAGAAGCCGTTGAACCCGCCGGTCGCGTACACCGCCGTGACGACACCCTTGGTGGTGACCGTCTTGCCCGCCAACGGCGAGGTGTCGGTGTTGGTGCCCTGGATCTCGGCGATTGTCACCTCTCCGGCGTCACCGCTCGAGTCGCCCTGACCGGTCTCACCAGCCGAGTTCACCGGGGCGGGCTGTCCGGTGGTGAAGTCGGCGCGGTTGTCGTCGGTGTCCATGCCCTCGGGGCTGCGCAGCGCAGCCACGTCGACGCCGAGGTTGGTGCCCTGGTTCTGGCCCTCGAAGGTGTTCGCGTCGCCGTAGCCGAGCGCGTCCACGATGTGCGCGGTGCCCGTGATATCGCCGGCTGGAAGCGTCGGGGTCGTCGTCGTGTCGAGCAGTGCGACGAACGAACCGCTGTAGTTCATGTTCAGCGAGATCGTCGCGTCGGGCGTCGGCAGATCGGCACCGGCGCCGGCGGCGTCGGCGCCTGCCTTGATGAGGAAGTGGCCGTGCGCCGGAATGGTTCCGGAGATCGGGTAGTCGCTCAGCGGCGCGCCGGCCCCACGGTTGTATGCGCCGTAGGCGATCGAGTAGCCGGTCAGATCGACCGCGCTGTCCGTCGGGTTGTAGAGGACGATGAAGTCGTTGGCGAACGGCGCGTTGGTGTAGCCGCCGTCGCCCCAGACCTGGCTGATGACCACGTGGTCGGCGCTGGCGCCGGCGGCCTGGGTCTTCAGCGTGAACGTCGCGTGTTCCGTGGCACCCGCACTGTCCGTGACGGTCAGCTGCACCGAGGCGGAGCCGGTCGAGTCGGGGGTGCCGGTGATGCGGCCCGTGGCCTTGTCGATCGAGGCCCAGGCCGGCAGGCCCGTCGCGCTCCAGGTGTACGGCGACGTGCCGCCGGTCGCCGTGGGCGTGAAGGAGAACGCCGTGCCGACGGTGGCGGTCCGGGGGCCGATCCTGCCGACGGCCAGCTTGCCGATGGTGCTGCCGTCGAAGGTGGAGTTGCGCGGGTTCGGCGCCGCGAGCACGAAGTCGGCGCGGTTGTTGTCGGTGTCCACCCCGGGCGTCGCACGGGTGATGGCCATGGTGTTGCTCGGCGCGGGAGCGTCTCCGCCCTCGGCGATCGCGCCCGTGCCGTAGCCGACCGTGTCGATGACGGCGCCGGTCGCATCGGTCAGCGTCACCGAGCCGTCGGTCGCCGACATCGCCAGCTGACCGATCGCGTCGGGGGCGGGCAGCGGCGTGGTGCCGCCGGCTCCCTGTGCCTCCTGGATCAGGTAGTAGCGGTGGGCCGGCACGCTGCCCGAGAGGGGCGTCGACCCGCCGAGGTTGCCCTTGGCGCTGTAGTACGACACCGCCCAGCCGCTCACGTCGACGGCCGCGCCGGTCGGGTTGAAGAGCTCGATGTAGTCGTTGGTGTAGGTGGAACCGGAGTTGCCACCGCCGCCGTACACCTCGTTGATCACCAGTCCGGTACCAGCCGGGTTGGCACTTGCAGGTGCGGCTATGAAGCCGCTGAGACCTGTCACGGCCATCGCGATGGCGGTGGCTCCGACCAGCGCCCGGCGGGACCGGGAGATTCTCGGGAGGGGCAGAGACATGAAGTTGCTCCTGAAACTAGAGAGAAACAGGCCACATGTGGAGCTGGAACCCGCGCAATGCAAGGGGAGTGAAACCAGCGGCTCCCGACCGCGATGCGAACGGCATGTGAAATGTCCTCCCGATTTCTCCAAGAGCGATCGGAACGTTGTACGAACGGGTGTCAGGTTGATGTGGTCGATCACACCTTGCGTCAGCGGACCAGCCTCAGCTCGCTGTTCAACCTCGCGCGTCACCCGACCTACTGAGCTCTCCTGTTTCCGGGAGCACGTGACACGGCCGTCCTTCACGCTTCGAGAACTCGAGTAACGGAACGTGAGCGAACGGCCGTTGAGTATGAGTCTTGATCGGCAGGACGTGCCGGACCGGCTGCGCGAAGCAGCTGGGGAGATCAAGGAGGAGCTCAGTACCGTCCTGAAGGAAGCCCGGACCGGACTCGCCTCCCTGCAGCGGGAGATCCTCGACTTGCATGCCGCGGTGGAGGAGTTGCGGCCCCGGCCCGATGTCACTGCCGAGACCGCGGCCGGTGGAGTAGCCGCTGCCGTCGCGGTCGAGTTCGTGCGACCGGACCCACTGCGGGTTCTCCGGCCCCTCGCCCTTGAGCGGCTTCTCGAACCACGAGGAGAAGTCATCGGCCGGCTCCTCGGAGACGAAGGCGTGGGCCGCAGCCGGGCGAAGCAACGTGCTTGGAACCCACTGACGCGTGCCCCGGGGAAGGCGATGCCCGGGGGCGCTCACTTACGACGGATCATGAGAGCCGGTCAGGTGTTCGTGCGTGATAGGTGGTCGGGGAGGTCGGTGAGCCGTTCGATGCGGAGCACCGTCTCGTCTGCCGTCGGCGATGGTCCACCGGTGACGAAGTCGATGCCGCGGTCCAGCCAGATGCCGGTGAGCCCGGCGAGGGCGGCTGCGTTCACGTCGCTTTCCAGCATGTCGCCCACGTTGACAGCTTTCGCGGGGTCCGTCCGCATCCGCCGGCAGGCGGTGGCGTAGGCGACGGGCTTGGCCGCACCGAGTTCGGTCGGGATCAGGACGGCTTCGAAGTATTCGAGGAGGCCGAAGCGGGCGAGCTTGGCGCGCTGCTGCTCAGGGTCCCCGTTGGTGAGAACAGCCAGACGCGGTGCTCGGGGAAGCCGGCGGGTCGTGGGCCAACCCGATCGAGGCCCAGTTCGGGCCACTACGCACGTTCGTCACGGGCAGCTCCGATCACCCCAACCACACCGTGCTCGCCCGGAAGCTCCAGGAGTACCTGCGGTGGCGCAACGCCAACGCCCGCCACCCCGATGTGCTGAACGCCCAGCGCCGGGAACGCGCCCGCATTCGCAGCGAACGCCAGCAACGCTGGGGCCGCCCCCGGCCCAAGGCGGCGTAACCAGACCCACATCTTCTACTGGCCACCGCTCCCCTCACTCCTGCATCGTGACGGTGTGAGACCGCTCGCCAAACGGAGGCGCAATGACCGAAGAGGCTCCAATCCGGGTAGGACTCCGCGTCGAGGATGTGACCGAGGCGGCCACGTTCTATCAGGGGCTCGGTTTCGAGCAGACCGGATCAATATCCAATCCCGACGGCCGGACGGTCATGGCGATCCTCAGACGCGGTGACCTCCAGCTGCTCGTCGATGCCCTGGTCGGCATGCCGTTTCCCGACAGCGACCGTGAACGCATGACGAGAACCAGCCCGCGGGGCCTCGGTGTGGTCATCGGCATCGAGGTGACCGACATCGACGCGACCGCGGACTACTGCCGCTCGGCCGGATGCCAGGTCACCACCGGCCCGGTCGACGCACCATGGGGCGAACGGTACGTCGAATGCCTCGATCCGTACGAGTACGCATGGAAGTTCTTCCAGCTGCTCCCGGACCCGCCGCCAGACAGCTTAAGCGCCACTCGCAACAACTGGTTCGCCTGAACCGCACCTGAGCCAGCCACCACCCGCCACACAACAGGGCGTCCCCCGGCGAACGTTCGTGGTCAGCGCACTAGGGAGTGTGCCGAGTTGGGATCACGGGTTGGCCGTTTTTGCTGTCCCGGCTTGCTCGGGACGGTAGACAGGCGGGATGACCGGGGTGATCTCACGGACGACGAGTGGGCCGCGTTCGCCCAGCGGCAGCACTGGTACTGCCACCGCCGACTGCACGGTGAGATCGGGCACATCCCACCCGCCGAATACGAGACCAACTACTACCGAGCAACCACGGAACCCCAGGTCACAGTCACGACCTAGAGTCTCGATCAAACCCGGAACGGTTCAAGGTACACCTTCCTTCCGGAAGCAGTGATCCACAGTCGCGAGAGATGATCCACGGCGTCACGGTGTTGTAGCCCTGGGGAGCAGGTTTGACGGACATTTGGCTGCCTCCTGGGGTGCGGGCCCGTTCTCCGGTGAGGGCGAGGTTTGCCGAGCATGGCGTGGTGCGGCCTGATCGCCGGGGACCGGGCCTCCGCTCCGGCAGCGCGTGAGACGACACGTCACCTCCGCGAAGGCGTACGGGATCCAAGTCAGCCGGTTCGCCGGCGTTCGGTCGATCGGCGCGCCACGAGGCGTGCCGGGACGAGCGACGCCGTCTTGGAAGTCCCTGTCTCCACAAGCTGGATCAATGCCTCCACGGCGAGCTGAGCCCCGAGCCGGGGCGAGTGGGACACGGTGGTGACAGGAGGCTCGGTCGCGGCGTACCCGGGGTCCTCGCTCATACAGGCGATCATCAGGTCGTCGGGCACGCGAAGGCCATGCCTCTCAGCTGCCTCCAGCATCAGGTGGCCGCAGGTGTCGTAGATGCCGTAGACGGCATCGGGCGGCTGGGAGCCGCCGAACATTGCCCCGGCCAGGTTCGGGTGGCTCATGGCCACGACGACCGGAGAAGCGGAGTGCTCACCGCACCACACGCGATAGGTGTTGATGCAGGTACGGGTGTAGTGGTCGGTGCCGGGGCCCGCGATCAGGGCGATCCGCCGGGCGCCCTGGGCGCGCAGCCCGTCGAGCACCGCCCGCACCGACCCGACATGGTCGTTGTCCACCCAACTCCCGTCTGGCCAGGGCTCCACGGGCCTGCCGACGAAGACCAGAGGCACGCGCGCGTCGCACAGCAGGTGCGCCACGGGATCGCTCTCTTGGGGGTCGAGAAGCAGCACCCCGTCCGCGGCCAGTGACGTCCACTGCTCGTTGCTCGGTGCTGCGGGCAGCACCGTGAGCCCGTAGCCCCGCTCATGGGCGGTGGCCATCGCGCCGCTGATCACCTGGGAGAAGTACGGGACGTCGGCGAAGTTCCACACCCTGTCGCCATACGTGGTCACGCCCAGGGCGAGCGTGCGGCTGTGGGCCGGCCGGTGGACGAGACCGGGCGGCCGGTAGTCCAACGCGGCCGCCACCGCCCGGACATGCTGCCGGGTGGCCTCCATCATCCGGCCGGTGCCGTTGAGCGCATTGGTGACCGTGGCACGGGAGACACCTGCGGCCACGGCCACATCCACGATCCGTACACGTTTCATGGCGAGCAGGCTACGAAATCCGTCTCCGACAGTGAAGAACTCTGCGGAATCAGTGCTGAAACGGCTGTTGTGGTTGCCGGTGCAACCAGCGAGCGTGTGGACCTGCCCGTCAGCTCGCTGATCAGGAGGACGCCTTGGACAGAACCCCCGCTCGCCGCGCTGTGCTGGCCGGAATCGCGGCGACGGCCGCAATGACCGTAACCGGGACCGGCCTGGCCGGGTCCGCCGAGGCGGCGCAGGCGCATGAAGCGGACACCGTACTGCTCAACGGCTACATCTACACCGTTGATGCCCGCAATAGCATCAAGAAGGCGCTCGCGATCACCCGTGGCCGTATTGTCCACGTCGGAACCGACCGCAGCGCCTCGGCGTACATAGGGAAGCGGACCCAAGTCGTGGATCTGCGCGGCCGGATGCTGATGCCCGGTCTGCACGATGGCCACATCCATCCGTTGAGCGGCGGTCGCGGACTGCTCGGCCTGGACTTCCAGTACGCGCCGCTCACCGTCGTCGAGTTCCGCGCGACGATTCAGGCCTACCTCGACACGACGGCAGCCCAGGAGCCGGACGGCTGGGTCACCGGCTCGCACTGGTACCTGCAGGCGATGCGGCCTGCCGGAACCAAGGTGACCAGAGCCGACCTGGACACCCTCACGACCCGCAGGCCCATCCTCATCAGCTCCAGCGACGGGCATACCTCGCTGGCCAACAGCAGGGCCCTGCAATTGGCGGGCATCACCGGGAGCACACCGGATCCCGCCACCGGAACCATCGAGCGCGACGCCACCGGAGAACCCACGGGCATACTCCAGGACGGCGCCCAGGACCTCGTCCGGTCCAAGATCCCGCCGGCCACCGCCGAGGACAACGTCCGCTACGCTGAGGCCGCCCTGGCCGCGCTGCGCGCCCAGGGC
Source organism: Streptomyces sp. NPDC093064 (assembly GCF_044754605.1). Classification (NCBI taxonomy): domain Bacteria; kingdom Bacillati; phylum Actinomycetota; class Actinomycetes; order Kitasatosporales; family Streptomycetaceae; genus Streptomyces; species Streptomyces sp. NPDC093064. The sequence goes on along the minus strand of NZ_JBIVPK010000035.1, from coordinate 46,262 downwards.
GTCACCACCTTCATGGACGCCGCCGCGTCGGAGGGCTCTCTGCAGGCCTTCACCACGCTCGCCGAGCGCGGTCGCCTCACCGCTCGGGCCCACTTCGCCGTGCTGGTCGACCTCACCGACTCCCGCCCGGTCCAGCGCGTCAAGGAGCTCCGGGGGACCTACGACACCGGACTCCTGCGTGCTGCCCCGGACATCCATGTCCGCAACACCAAGATGTTCCTCGACGGCGTCTTGCAGTACCCGGCGCAGACCGCGGGCGTACTCGAACCGTATCTCGTGCACGACCACGACCACTGGGTCCCCGGTACCAACAAGGGCTCGGTGTACTGGCCGCCCGACCGGCTCAACTCCCTGATGAAAGAGCTTGCCGCCGCCGGCATCGACCCGCACGTCCACGCCATCGGCGACCACGCCGTGCGGGTCGCCCTCGACGCCTACCAAGGCGTACGCAGGGCCGGCTACCGCAGCAACCGGCTCACCGTCGCCCACGCCGAACTCGTGAACCCCGCCGACATACCGCGGTTCGCCAGACTCGGTGTCATCGCGGCCATGGGTTTCCACTGGGCGAAGCCCGGCCCCGACTCGGTGGATGCCGTCGAGCCGTACCTCGGGCAGGAGCGCTGGCAGAACTACGAACCCGAGGGCGCCATCTTCCGCTCGGGCGGAATCATCTCCCTGGGCAGCGACTGGCCCGTGGACCCGCTCGACGAATGGGACGCACTGCGCACGGTCATCACACGCACGGCACTGCGCGGCAGCCCGTACGCTGCATACGGTCCGATGACGCCCCATCAGGCCCTGCAGCGCCGCACCGCCATCCGCGCCGCCACGCGCAACGGCGCCTACCAGCTCCACCAGGAGAACGACACCGGGTCGATCGAGGCCGGCAAGCTCGCGGACCTCATCGTCCTCGACCGCAACATCCTCAAGATCCCCGCCGAGGACATCGCCAACACCAAGGTCCTGATCACCATGGTCGGAGGCAGGATCGTTCACGGCAGCGTCGCCGACCTGCGCTGAGCCATCTAGGCCCTCGGAGGCGGCCGGGCCCGGCAAGAACTCCGGGCCCGGCCGGCGCGACAACGGCCTGGACTCAAGATCTTTTTGCCTTCACCCCGCGCATCGCCCAGCAGGGGGAGAAGTGTGACACCCGCCCCGAACCACCTCGTCCGTCACTTCCACGCCCTGCTTCCCCCGCCGAGCCAGGTGCCAAGTTCCGGTGGGCCCTACTGGACAAGCGCTCATGTCGGCCGAGCGGTGTTGCGCCGATGTCGGCCTCCCGGCCGAGTGCGTTCCGATCGGGAGGCCAGCATCGGTTCACGGTGCTATGGGGTCGTCGACAACCGGATGATGCGGGTCGGCGTGCCGCCGAGGTCGAGCCGCCGTACGACCTTGCCGCTGTCGAGGTCGACGGTGAGCAGACGGCCGCCACGCGGCAGCGACACGTGCACGACGCCGCCGCCGGTGGCGAGGTCGGGCATCTCGACTTTTTCCGTGTGTTCGTGGAAGTCGAGGGGGTACGGCCGGTCAACGCGAACTTCCCGACGCAGTGCCCCGTGCGTCCGTCACGGATCTGCAACCAGCCCTGGTGAGTGAGCACGATCAACTGCGACCCGTCAGTGGCCACAGTGGTACGCAACTGGGTGCGGCTCGCCGTTGACTGCGAGGTCGACCGGCTCGATGGTCGGTTGCCCGCCAGTTGTGTCGATGCGCTGGATGCTCGACTGCGCCCCCTCCGTCGCTCCCCAGCGGATGCCGTCTGGACCGGCGTGGAAGTTGGCGGCGCGCACCTGTGAGGGGTCCCTTGCGCTTGCCGGTGGGGACGAACAGGTCAGGCTGGATCTGCTCGACGGACTCACCGAGTGCCCGGCGCCGCAGCACGGTGTGCAGCATGTCGTCGGTCATGACGGGTGGCCGGCCGCCGTGCTTGCCCTTGCGGGCCGCGGTGTCGAGCTCCTCCAACGTCGACTCCCGGATGTTCTCCCGCTCGGTATCCGCCATCGCCACGAAGAACGCGAACAGCACCTTCCCTGGCCCGGTCGGGTCCGGATCGGCTCTCAGAACCTGTTCGCACTCAAAAGCGGGACGCAAAGGATCACCAGTGGTCGGCGGGGACGGCTGGGGTCATCTGTTCGGGCTTCGCGGGCAGCGGCTTGCAGTCGGCGACGGCGTCGTGCGGGCCGTCGAGGGGGTTGGTTGCGGTAGGCGCCGCGCTTGACTGACCACCAGCAGCTCCCCGACCTGTCATGGCCGCGGCGAGGCCGCGTCCAGGAGAGCACGTCCAGCCTTGGTGAGCTCGTGCGTGGCCGTGCGACCGGCCCGGCTGCTGTCGATCAACCCGGCGTCTCGCAGGATTGCCAGGTGTTCGCTGGCCGTCGGGGGGGTGACGCTCACCAGCCTGGCCACAACGGTCGTCTGCAGCGGAGTGGCGAGCGCGGCCAGGATCCTCGATCGAGTCACTCCCAGAAGACGGTCAAGCGACCTCGGAGTGGGAGGTGCCGCCCAGAGGTACCGCCCGGATGCCGGGTAATAGATCGCCGGAGTCCAGTGGTCCGAGGTGGTGCACTGCATCCGGTCGGTGATGAACAGTGACGGTACGAGAATGAGTCCTTCAGGGCAGTCGACGTCGATGTCGACGGTCTTCTCGACGGTGATGGTGTCGCCTTCGCACGCAGCGGAAGGGTGCAGGCGCGGAAGGACTGCGCGCAGCCCCTCGCGGTTGACCTGGATGGCCCGATCCAGCATCTCGGCACGCAGAGCCTGCCGCATGGACGGCCATTCCGGTTCGACAACTGCCTTCCAGAGGCGGCGCAGCGCATCGGCGGCCTTGGACCTGGCTCGGTCGGGGTCTTCGAGCAGTCGGTGGCCCATTTCCGCCCCGCGCCCCCTCGTTGCGTCGACCAGCTCGGCGTACGTCTGGTCCGCCGGCGCGGCGAGGAGGGCATCCATGCCTTCCTCGAACGTTGGCTCACTGGACATCGGCGATGGGTCAAGGAAGTCGGGTCGATACGCGCCATCGGCCATGAAGACCGTGAGCGCCCCCAGGTCGGGGAGCGAGAGACGGCGGCGACGGCGAAGCCACGGGTGGAACATCGGGTGACGCTGCGGTTCGGTCAAGAGCTGGGCGAGACTGACCACTTCGTGGATCGGCGACATCGCCCACCGCACACTCGCAGCACCAACGCCCAATCGGTAGCGGATCACTCCACCATTGTTAGGCCACCGCCGAAGTGAGCGCGAGCAGAACGGCGAAGCCCCGAGACTCGGGTCATGACCGACACGGAGTCGATAGCCCGGTGTTCCAAGGAACCCGAGCGAGCCCAACAGACGCGAACGATCCGGCTGGGCGCCAGCGGATCGACCATCGAAGTCCTCGCCGGCCCGGCGGAGACCAGCGGGATCGTGAGCATCTACCGGTGGCGCATGTCGCCCTCCAGCCGGGGACCTGCCCCGCACTTTCACACGACCTTCAGCGAGACCTTCATCGTTGAAGAAGGTGAAATCGACTACTTCGATGGGCGGGCCTGGCGAACCCTGCGGCCCGGCGACACCACGCATGCCGCGGTGGGTGACGTCCACGCGCTCCGCAAGGAGCGCGCCGAACCTGCCACCCTCCTGATGGCACTCTCGCCAGGTGTACCGCGGGAGGAGTACTTCGCACAGCTCGCCACTGTGAACGAGCGTGACCTGAGCCGGCTTCACGAAGCCCACGACAACCATTTCGTCGACGACTACGGGCGGTGAGAGCACCGACAACGGCATGTGCCCCGCCCCCGGCCCACCCCGCTACCTGGAATGCGGTCGTAGAACTGCTCCCGCGCGTGATCGCCACCGCCGAGCCGGGTCCGGAGGCCGACTTCGTCCGCAGTGGCCCTCAAGGTGTTGGTGATCTCTGCCTACGACCTGGAACAGGCTGGCGACGCGTTCGGCGCCGGCACGCTCGGCAAGATCGCGCTCACCGTCGCCTGATCCACCCCTTTCCCAACGGGTTTCCCAGCAAAGGATTCACTGTGCCCAGCATCGCCATCGTCGGAGCCGGCCCCGGTATGGGCCTGGCCATCGCCCGTACCTTCGGCTCCCACGGCTTCGACGTCGCTCTCATCGCCCGCAACCGCGACAAGCTCAACGACCTGGTCGGCCAGCTCGACGCCGACGGCATCACCGCCGCCGCGTTCCCCGCGGACGTACTCGACCATGACGCACTCACCCAGGCGCTCAAGGACGCCGCCACCCGCTTCGGCGGAATCGACGTCCTGGAGTACTCCCCAGCCGGGAACATCGAATCCACGACGCTCACCGCTCCGTCCGAGACCAACCCGTCCGATGTGCAGTGGGCGATGGACTTCCTGCTCTACGGGGCCATTGCCGCCACACGGGCCGTGCTGCCCGCAATGCGCGAGGCCGGCGCGGGCACCCTGCTCTACACCAACGGCGCCGGCTCGGTCGACCCCACTCCGATGCTCGGCAACCTCAACGCCGCCCAGGCCGCGCTGCGCAACTGGGTACTCAGCCTGCACAAGGAACTGGCCGACACCGGCGTCCAGGCCGCGCACGTCGCCATCGGCGTGTGGATCGGCACGGACGGCCCGCCCGGAGCACCGGCGGCCTCGGCCGAGGAAGTCGCCCCCCTCTACTGGGACCTGCACACGCAACGCGACGAAGTCGAGCGCGTCTTCACCGTGTGACGCCGCCCCGGCCCTCCCCGTCCCACCACCGCTGATCCCTGATCCGCCAGTACGGCGGTGGCCGACCGCGGCGCCGTGGGACAACCGACAGCGATTACTGACCTCGGCGCTGTGAGGTGACTGTCTGCTCGGGCTGCTGATCTTGCGACAGAAAGATCCGACCGAGGGGCCTCACGTGTCGACCGGTGTCATTTACACCGCCGTGCTCGATGTCCGGCGGTCCACTGCCGAGCACCTGGCCCGGTTGCTGCGTGACCACCGTGCGGCGATCGGCACCCGCCGAGGGCGGCGTGCGCTGGGCTGCTTCCGGCAGGCCGTGCTCATCCTGCGCTGGTTCCTCGACGGCACCCGTCTGGCCCAACTCGCCCGTGACAACGGCCTGTCGTCCTCCACTGCCTACCGGTACCTGCACGAAGGGCTGACCGTCCTGGCGGCCGGGGCGCCGGATTTGAACACCGCGCTGGAGCGGGCGAAGACGGCCGGGCTGACCCATCTGAACCTGGACGGCACCGTGGTCCGCACCGATCGCGTCGCTGCTCCCGGCTCCAATGGCGCGGACCTGTGGTGGTCCGGGAAACACCGCCATCACGGTGGGAACGTACAGGTCATTTCCACCCCGGACGGCTGGCCGATCTGGGTCTCCCCGGTCCGCCCGGGCCGCGAGCACGACACCACCTGCGCCCGCCACCACGGCCTGCTCGACGCCCTGAACGTCCTCGCCGCCGAACTGGGCGTGCCGACCCTGGTCGACCTCGGGTACGAGAACGCCGGAGACGGCCTACGGCACCCGGTCAAGAAGCCCGCGGGCGGCGAGCTGACCGAGGCCCAGCAGACCTACAACAAGGTCATCCGAGGTGTCCACGGCGTGTGCGAACGGGCCAACTCCCTGCTCAAGACCACCTTCAAGGCCCTGCGGCGGGTCAGTCTCGACCCCAGCCGCATCACCCAGATCGCCGCCGCAGCCCTCGTCCTGCTCCAGCTCGAATACGACCGAACCATCTGAACGATCACACAACGTCGGGATCCATTACCGGGAAAGGCGCACTGGGACGCCGGTCACGGCGCCGACAACGACCCCGGTGACTTCATCACCTGGATCGCCGAGGTGACGGGCCACAAGGGCTACCGCAGGAGGTGATCCGGGGCGGACGGGTCGGGCGCCGGGTCCGGGTCCAAGACCCACGCCACCAGGTGGTCGGTCGCCAGGCACCACCAGCCGGCCCGTCCTCCCGTCGCGGCGGCGTGCAGACCACGGCCGTGCTCCGGGCAGACCGGCCAGAGCTTGCCGCGCGCCTCAGCGACATGGGCCTGGACCCCGCGCCCGACGTCCGCGACGATCTCCTGCCACAGGAACGAGCCGATCCGCTCATCGCCCACGTTCACGAGCCCCGTCGGGAACTGCTCGCCGGGGCTCTCGGCATACGGCTCGGGGGCCTCTCCGTGGCCCCCAGACCGGGGATCCCGGTCGGCCAGGGACTTCAACGCCCGCTCGGACAACCGGAGTTGGCGCAGGTGGAGGAGGTCAGCGAAGGCGGCCTCCGGGATCTCGCCGTGCCGGCAGTAGACCTCGTACGCCCAGGAGCGGTACTCGTCGTCCTGGAGGTCGGCCGACCGCCCGGCGTCCAACTGCCATGCCACGCACGCGTGCCAGGCGGCGAAGCGCTCGGGATGGTCCCGCATGAGTGATGTCTCCATGTCGTCCATGTTGAAGAAGGGTGGGGCGCGTCCGCCCGGCGGACGCGCCCCACCGTAGGTTCAGCGTCGGTCAGCGATAGGTGCCGCCACCGGAGAACGACTCCTCGATGTCGAGGCACTCCGACCTGCGGCAGGCCCAGTTCCCGGTGAGGATCGCCGAGAAGCCGAGGGTGTCCCCGGGATCGCCAGCAGGTAAACCCGTAGCACCGGAGGTATCCACGGCCACGGCTCTTGTCATTGGTCCACCAGCTGCGGCGGGCCGGGAGGAGGCGACTGCGTGCCTCCCGCTCGGCCTTGGCGTAGGAGCGGGTGAGCTTGGTGGTGGTCGCTCCGAGCTGGGAGGCGACGCTGCGGCGAATGATGCGGACGCACTTCAGGTAGGAGAGGCGGTCGGTATCCACGGCCGGGCGGGCGGGCGCCGCTGTGTGGGCGAACTGGCGGAAGGCCGTGGGTTCGCGGTTTCAGAAGGGGGCTCGAAGCTGAACCGACGAGTGGCGCAGCCATAACCGCATCGAGGCTGGCCTGGGTTCGTCGTGCCTCGCCGAACTGGCGCTACCCGGTAAGCGGGCAGGCTTCGGCGTAGTCGCATGAGGCGCGATTCGTGACATTCCGTCAGTTCGGTGGTGCCCCGGAACACGACAGGCACGGCTTCCAGACCTGGAGTTCCTACGCGGACTCAACCGGTCGTCGCAACACCGGTCTCTTGGATCAAGAGTAGGTGCTCATTGAGGACTTCGGCGGGTGTCTTCCAGGCAAGGGTTTTGCGGGGCCTGTTGTTGAGTGTGAGGGCAACGGCCTCGGTATTTTGCAGTGTCGGCGGTCTGGCGGGCCTGCACCTTTTGGGTGCGGGGCGCCCGCAGGTCGGGCGGGCGAGGCCGCCACGGGCCGTTTCCTGCGATTCGAGGTGATCAGGTTAGGCGGCGGCGGCTTCGAAGATCCCGACCAGCTCGTGGTCCAGCCGCCCGGGAACATCTGATCCCTGCATTTCATGGAATTGGCTGAAGAAGGCGGAGGGCTGGTCCACGTCGATACGTGTTTGCTCACCGTCGCGCTGGGACACGGAGATACGCACCGGTGCCCCTAGGCCGGCCGCACCGGTGTACTGGAACAAGCCTCGGGCAATGACGGGGTTGCCGACGAGGTAGAACTTGGACTCGATCGGGATTCCGGCCAGTCTCATCGCTGGTCCCTGCTCAAAATCGAAAAAGATGGTGTAGTTGCTTGGCGCCGTAATCCTTGTGACGTAGGCTTCGAACCCCTCGCGGTTTTTGTGTGTCATGTATTCCATCTGCCTGGTGATCGAGAAGCGCTGCAACTTCGACTCGATGGCCTCAGTAACCTCGAAATACGATTTATCGGAGCGAATTGTGACGAGCACCCCGTCGAAGTGGGTCTGTGTCGTCTGAGCTGACATGGTTATCCGCCCGTTTCTCTGCGCCGACGGTCACGTGAGACATTACGTGTTTTCATCGTCACGGCTTGTCCGTTTTATTGTGAATGTGCACGGGGAACTGCGATATCAGCCACCTGACTGCAGCTTTATGAGCCGGTATTTTGCAGTGCCGGCGGTCTGGCCGGCCTGCACCCTTCGGGTGCGGGGCGCCGAGTCGGACACGCTGCGCCACCGTCTCTGGCGCGCCCGCGTCCGCAAGACCAAGGCTACTGGGCCTGACTCATCGAAGCTGGCTCGGCGCGCGGTACAAGGTCAGGCAGATCAGGGGGTTCCCGCGCTTGCCCTTCGGGTTCGGCGCGTCGCGAACGGGAACGGGAACGGCACGTGTGCCTCATCTCCAGCGAGGCCGCCGCACGTACTACCGGCCCGGCCGGACCTGGCCCGCTGGCGGCATGCCAGCCGATGACGCACAATGCAGGGCGGATTCGCTTGCCGCCCGCGAAAAAGAAGCTGCTCAGTACCTCGACCATCTCACCGGGCAGCCGGTATGTGGCTGCATCGCCCGCCTTCCCGTCAACGAAGGCAGCCAAGTGTGCGTCGACCTCGCTTCGAATGCTTGCCACGTCGCACGGCTCGGCTCCCCGAACCGAGTCGCTCCTGGTCACCCTCCCGCCCTTCCGGCCGTGAATGGTCAATGTGCGAGTGCGCCGGTGACAGAACGCCACATGCCCCAGGCCATCGCTCAACATGCTGAAGCCCCGCTTCGCAGCTATGGAAAGTCTTCAAGAGCGCAGATGGATGTGAAAGGTGGCGAACTCGCCGCATCGGCTTGATGCGCTCGACGCGGCGTCGCGCTGATCGCCGGCCCGCTGCTCATCGGACCTGGGCGGGACCGGGTTTGTCCGGGCCCGCTGAGCCGACGGTGTCAGCCGATGTCGTCGGCGCGTAGGGACGGGCGTGGCCCGGAGTTGCGTAGGCGGTACTCGACGATGCAGCAGAGCGAGGAGGACTCTCTTCATGATCGAACTAACGGCCGGATCTCCCGCCTCTGCCGGCCTGCTCGTTCAGCGCGGGGCCTCGGCACCGCCGCCGTGGCGGACTCGTTCCAGGACCTGCTCGTGCAGTGCGGCCAATCCGGCTGGTGGCACCAATACGGGGCTGCCCGTGAGGGTGTACCACTCGTCGGCGTCGGTGTACTGGATGGTGATGCCGGCGCGCCCGTCGGGCAGGAGGCGGGTGGCGATGGTGAGGTCGCCGGTGATGACGCCGACTTCGTCGGTCATCGCGCCGCCGGGCCCGGCTTTCACCTCGTCGACGAGCTGCTCCTGCTGGGGGTCGTGGTCGCTCATGAGGGGCAGGTACCCAGCATGTCGGTGAGCGTGTTCTTCTCGGCTGCGGTCACCGACAGCTCGTACGTCGCCTTCACCGACACCCAGGCCCGGGCATAGGTGCACCAGTAGGGTTTGGACGGCGGCTGCCACTCGTCCGGCCCTTGATCGCCTTCGACCTGTTCGAGGCAGCGGAGACGGCCAGCAGCTGCGGGTGCGTCAGGTCGTTCGCGAACGCCTTCCGCTTCTCCTGCGTCCAGCCAGCGGCGCCGGAGCGCCATGCATTGGCGAGCGGCACCACGTGGTCGATGTCGAGGTCGGAGGCGCTCGTGAACGTCTTGTCGTCGTACACGCTCACCCAGCGTCCGGACACCACCCGGCACTCGGCATCGCGCTGCATCCCCGTACCGTCCCGCTCCAGCACCTTCTCGCGGGTGTCGCACTTCTCGCCTTGCTGAGCCCAGTGAGGGAACTTGGCGCGGCTGTAACCAGCCATCGAGCCGTGCGGCGCGACCTTCAGCCCGGCGAGTTCCGTACGGGCCTGCTCAGCTGACGGCACGCCCGGCAGCGTGCCCGTGTCGGCCTCACCACCCGGCGCGCTGGCCGAGACGGACGGCGCGGCGTCACTGGCCTTGGAATCCACTGCATCGTTGGTGACCGTGCAGCCAGCCAGCCAGCGTGAGTATCGCCACGGCAGCCAAGCTCCGCCCCCGCCACAGCTTCTGACGTCCCATGGCCTGCAGTCTCTCCCTCTGCCCGGTTGCTTCCGGCGCAGCGTACCGGGGGCGGGGCGGCCTGTGTCTCACGCTGACACGCGGGTCCGGTGGCAGCCGGAGTGGAGGTCCTGCTTGTGCAGGGTCCGGGGGCTGCCACCGGAGCGGGGTGCTGCGGGTCTTACTTGAGGTAGACGATGCCGTCCGTGGTGACGGCGGGGCGGTCGGCGGTGCCGACGACGACGATCTTGATGGTGTGCTTCGCGCTGGTGGGCCAGGTTTTGGTCCAGATCGCGTCGCGGTACTTGGTCGTCGTCGACTTGAGGTCGACTGTGGCGGTCTTGGTGCCGTCGATGTAGATGTCGGCCTGTCCGGAGGTGGAGGCGCGGGATACCAGCCAGGCCACGGAGCGGCCGGTGAAGGTCCAGGTCAGGGAGGCGTTCTTGGCCGAGCTGGTGTAGGAGTTGCCGCCCAGGTAACTGGTCGAGGCCTTGCTTGTCCAGGTGCCGGTCTTGGTCGCGGCCGTCTCCTGGACGATGACCGGGGTGCCGGACACGGTGGCCGTGCCGGTGTTGCCCGCCTGGTCGTACGCGGTCAGGGACCAGGTGCTCGCCGCATCTGACTTGGCGGTGAGGGCGGCGGTGGTCGTGGTCGGCCCGTACGTGGCGGCGGCCGGGGCGGTGAGCCTGACCTCCTTCAGCGCGGCGTTGTCGGCCGCCTTCCAGCTCAGGGTGACCGGGACCGCGGTCGTGTTCACCGTTCCCAAGCGCAGTGCCAGGGCCGGCTTGGTGGGGAAGGTGGGAGCGGTGGTCTCCGCGACGACTGTGGCCGCCGCGGAGGTGGCCGTCTTGCCGGACTGGTGGGTGGCCCGGACCTGCACCTGGTGGCTGCCGAGCGCCAGCGTGGCCTTGGCCGAGGTGGCGGTTCCTGCGGCCGTGGCCACCGGCTGTCCGTCGACGAGGAGTTCGTACTTGGTGATCAGTGCGGACGGTGTGGTGGCCGCCCAGTTCACGGTGATCGCGGCTTTGGTGTAGTACGTCGTGCCGGACAGGCCGGCGCCGGTGACGGACTTGATTGCCAGGCCGGTGACGGGGCCGGCGGCCCAGGCGCGGAGGGTGGGCAGCTTGGCGTAGTAGGCGTTGCCGGGGCACTGGGTGTTGAAGCCGTCGCGGTGCCCGTGGATGGCCGGCAGGCTCAGCTTCGCGCCCTTGGCCCAGGTCTTGCCGGCGTAGCTGCGGCCGCTGTCACCGGCGGTGAGGGTGGTAGTGCCGGTCGGGTCCACGCCGTACTGCCCGAGCTTCCAGGCGGCTATTCGGGCGACCGAGGTCAGCGCGGCGTCGCTCGGCGCGACGTCGGTGTAGGTGCCCAGGACGGAGATGCCGGTGGTCTCGGAGTTGAAGCCGTAGGCGTGGGCGCCCATGACCGGCCGGTCCACTCCGCCCTTGCGGCCCTCGTAGACCGTGCCGCACTTGTCGACGAGGAAGTTGTAGCCGAGGTCTTTCCAGCCCAACTGCTTGACGTGGTACGCGTAGATGCCGCGGACGACCGCGGGGGCGTCGGCGCAGGTGTAGTTGTTGCTCTCGGCGGTGTGGTGGACCACCACCGCCTTGATCTTTCCGCCGGGCAGGTAGTCGGGCGCCTCGGGACTGATCGACTCGTCGGCGCCCCACCCGGCCCGCGACACGATGGTCGGCCTGGGCGCGGTGGACGGGGGACCCGCGGGCGCGGTGGCACTGGGGCTGGGGGTTGTGGACGGGGGCTGGGAGGCCGGTGCGGAAGAACTCGGCGCCTGGCTCGGCGGGGTGGACTCGGCCGGGGTCTCGGACTCGGCCGGATCGGTGGTGGGATCGTCGCCGGCCGGAGTCTCGGCCGGCGGGGAGTCGGCCGGTTGACCCTCCGTGGGGTCGGGCGACTCGGACGGATCGTCGGGCGCGTCCACGCTGAAGGCCGCCGGTTCCATCGCTCCGGTGCCGCTACCGCCGCCCTTCCCCGGATCGATCATGTCCAGGCGCAACCCGGCAGGCAGACGATCGGACGTACGTCCGCCCGCGGTGACCCGCACCTCCACCCCGTCGGAGGGCCCCACCCAGGCTGGTTCCGTACCGCCGCGCCGGGCGGCCGCCTCGCCCTGACCGCCACGGCCGTCCAGCCGCAGCCAGTCCGACCACTGACCGGATCCCACGGCACGGGTGCGGGCCTCGATCGTGCCCTCGATCCGCGACGAGGGGTCGCTCCAGGTGATGCCGAGCATGCTGAACGGCTCGGTCTCCTGCTGCTTCAGGGTGGCCTTGGTGCCGTGCTCGGTCGTCGGCAGCTCGGCGGTGAGGGCCTGGCTCCTCACCGGACCCGGCTTGCCGTCACCATTGGTGTCGTTGCCCGACTGGTCGGAGCCCGTGGTCAGTAAGAGCCCTCCGACAATGCCTGCCGTGACCACGGCAGCCGTACCCCAGATATAGCGAGGTCTACCCATGATTGATCTGCGATGTCCTTTGTGAGGGGTGAGAAAACGAGGTCACATCGCACCAGCAGGGCGGGGCGACCCACCCAGCAGACCTTCAAGATCCACTAAGGGTTGCGTCATCACACCCCAAGCCGCCAAGTGATTCAGACCACAGCTCTGATTCTCCGACTCAAGATCCTTTCACCTCTCGCTGGTGGGGAGCGTCGGTCAACTCGGAAACGGGCACGGACCCGGGCCCGGCCGGGAGAATCCGCAGGGAGCGGACGACCGCGCAGCTCGCCGATGAGTTGGCGGCCTCGGTGGCGCGGGCCTGCTCCAGCCGGACCTTCGTCGTCCAGGCCTTGACTCCGCGCACACGGTGAACCAGCCCGTCTCGGAGTCACAGCCGACAGCCGCGATGTGCCCGGCCAGCGCGCCGCGACGGCTGCCCACCGCTCTCGCAGCAAGGCTGCCGACGGCCGGGAGTTCCCAGGTCCGCTCGGTGACCCGCTTGCCGATTGCCGCCGTCGAGTCGAGTGGCCCCCGCCCATCCCGGCGCACCGCACGGTCCGTATCTGCGGGAGGGGCTGCCGGGGCGCCGTTAGAGCCTGAACGATCTGCTGCGCGCGCAGGCCCAGGGGCTACTTCCTCGTCGTCGCCGACTTCTTCGTGATTATGCGGGCCAAAGTGACCGCATCGTGGTCGGCCTCGGCCGGGGCTGTGAGGCCGACTTAAGGGTGTTGCCGTGCTCGTCAACTTTCGGACCGGTCAGGAGATCAGCTGCTCACTGAGCATCTATGGCCACTAAACGTGCTCGAAAAGATTCGTACGGTGATAAAGGTCACGACCTCGGTTCGGCGGAGCAAGATCCTTTTTACCTCCCACTTGCCGTCTTTGCTCCCTTTTTACTTGCGCTAGCTTCACGACAGCGTCACATCTGTGACGTTTTCGCGAAGTGGATAAATCGGAGAATCAGGATGATTCGCAATCATGCGGCCCATCGACGCAAGCGCCCCTGGGCCGGGGGGAGCACTCGCTGGATAGCGGGAGGCCTGTCACTGGCCCTTGCCGTTACGCTCCTTGACGGTGCGTACGCAGCGGCCGGCGCCGCGCCGCAGAACCCCAAGAAGCCGAAGAGCGCGGCCGCCACCCAGGCCGCGGACATCCCGTCGGCGCGCGTTGCTGCTCGGCTGTCCGGCAAGCGGGTCGAGGCGCTGTCCGAGCGCACCGAGACCTCGACGACCTGGGTGAACAAGGACGGCTCGCTCACCACGGAACTCGCTGCCGGGCCCGTTCGGTTCACGGACGAGGCCACGGGGCAGTGGCGTGAGGTCGACCTGGACCTTGTCCAGGGTGCCGACGGGAGTGTCGAGCCCAAGGCCCACCCGGGCGGGCTGCGCTTGTCCGGCAAGTCCGGGACCCCGGCGACGTCGCTGAAGGCCGCTCGGCAGGCCGAAGCCACCGACCTGGCGACCTTAGGTGAGGGCGATCAGCAGATCACCCTGCAGTGGAAGGGTGGTCTGCCCCAGCCGAAGCTGGACGGTACGCGGGCGGAGTACGTCAACGCCGTACCCGGCGCGGACGTCGTAGTGGAGGCCACCCGGACCGGGTTCGAGCAGTTCGTCGAGCTCAAGCAGCGTCCCGAGACCGGTGACGCCGGCGGCTACTCCTACACGCTTCCGTTGAAGGCCAGGGGCCTGAAGGCGAAGCAACTGGCTGACGGCAGTGTGTTGTTCACTGACAAGAAGGCCAAGAAGCGGGCTGTCATGCCCGCGCCAGTGATGTGGGACGCCACCGTCGATGAGCGCTCCGGTGAGCACACCCGCAAGTCCAGGGTCGGTCTGAAGGTGGTCCAGAAGGGCGCCTCCGTCGACCTGGTGATCACCCCGGACGCCGACTTCCTTGCCGACCCGGACACCAAGTACCCGGTCACCATCGACCCGTCCACCTCCTCGCTGTCCAACGTCTTCGACACCTACGTGCAGCAGGGCGAGACTGTCGACTGGTCGGCCGACACCGAGCTGGACTGGGGCAACCCCGGCACCAAGAACGCCGACGGCACCCCGCGCACCGCGCAGACCTTCATCTCCTGGAACACCACGCCGATCCAGGACGCGCTGGTGCTGGACGCGAAGCTGTCGCTGTACAACTTCCACTCGGGCAACACCGACTGCAAGGCGTACCCGTGGGAGGTGTGGTCCTCCCCCGCCGCCTCCACCTCCAGCCGGTGGACCAACCGCCCGACGATGACGGCGAAGAAGGCCACCTCCACAGAGACCCGCGGCAACCCGTCGTGCACCAGCACCCAGCCCAAGGGCTGGATCAACGCCGACATCACCACGCTGGTGCAGGAGTGGGCCTCAGCCAAGGCCACCCGTGGCCACATGGGCATCCAAGCCACGAGCGAAGCGGTCGTGGCCCAGTGGAAGCGCGTCAACTCCGCCAACGCCGCCTCCAACCCGCCGAAGCTGGTAGTCAACTACAACTATCGGCCGCGCACCGGAACCAAGCAGGAGGCCGGCCCGCCGTACTTCTCCTACGGCGGCGACTACGTCGTCAACACCACCACGCCCACCCTGCGCGACACCTTCGTCGACGCCGACGGTGACAAGGTCAACGGCACCTTCCAGATCTTCGACTCCGCCACCAACGCCCAGGTCGGCAACGTCCTGGTGTCGAAGTACGTGCCCTCCGGGCAGGTCGCCTCGGTGACCGTCCCGGCCGGGGTGCTCGCCGAGGGGAAGACGTACAAGTTCCGCACCAGCCCGTACGACGGCACGCACTACAACACCGGCTGGTCGGCGTGGAAGACCTTCACCGTCGACACCAAGGCGCCATCCGCCCCGACGAAGATCGTCTCCACGGACTACCCCACCGGTCAGTGGGTGAAGGGCACCGGCCAGGCGGGTACGTTCACGGTCACTCCGCCCGCCGGCGGTGACCACAACTGGCTGGAGTGGTCGCTGGACGGCGTCGCCTGGACCAAGGTGACCACGAGCGGCTCCAGCGCCAACAAGGCGATCTCCATCGCCCCGCCCAAGGACGGCACCCACACCCTGCAGGTGCGGGCCGTGGACAAGGCCGACAACAAGTCCGAGGCGGCCGAGTACACCTTCCACGCGGGCCCCGGCGGGTTCGTCCAGCCCAACGACGGCGAACGCACTGCCCGCCGCCTGCCCCTCGTCGCGGAGGCCGAAGGCACCAAGTACAACGCGGTGTCCTTCTCCTGGCGGCGCTCCGAAGCCGACAAGTGGGTGGAGATCCCCAGCGGTCACGTGACCTCCGGCGGCACCCCGTTGACCGCGTGGCCCGTTTCGCTGACCAACGGCAAGAACGCCCCACTCGTCTGGAACGCCACCGACACCGTCGACCCCGACGGCACCGTCCAGGTCAAGGCCGACTTCACCGGCCCGGGCAACGCCTCCGGCAGCACCGAGCCGCTGACCGTCGTCGTCGACCGCAACGCCGACGGCGCCGCGAGCCAGGGCGTGGGCCCCGGCACGGTGAACATGCTGACCGGCGACTTCGGTCTGTCGGCCACGGATGCCTCCGCGTTCGACATGTCCGTCACGCGTACCGCCTCGTCCCGTATGCCGGACAAGGGCGCCACCCAGGAGGGACAGGCGCCGATCTTCGGCAAGGAGTGGGTGTCGGGTGCGACCGCCGAGCTGACGGACTCCGACTACTCCCACATCCGAAAGATCTCGGACACGGCCGTGGCCGTGGTCGGCTCTGAGGGTGAGGAGACGCACTTCACCGCGAACGCGGCCAGGACGGGCTGGATTCCGGAGCCTGGTGCGGAGGATCTGACCCTCAAGGGCAGCGTGAGCGGCAGCTTCACGCTCTCCGACACCGAGGGCACGGTCACGGAGTTCACCAAGCCCGATCCGACCGTGCCGACCTGGCAGGTCTCCAGCACCCTGCTGGACGGACTGTCCAACTCCACCACCACGGTGATCTCGCAGAAAACCACCTACAACGGCAAGGACGTCGCCCGGCCCAAGTGGGTCATCGCGCCCACCTCGGCCGTGACCGCCGCGGACTGCGCCGCGGATCCGGCGACCAAGGGCTGCCGGGTCCTGGAATACCTGTACCCGCTGACCACCACCGCCACGGACACCGCGTTCGGTGATGTGGTGGGCCGGGTCAAGTCCATCCGCCTGTGGGCCACCGAGCCCGGAGCGGCCAGCTCCAAGGTCCTCGCCATCCAGTCGTACGCCTACGACACACAGGGGCGGCTGCGCGAGACCTGGAACCCGCGCATCTCTCCCACGCTCAAGACCACGTACGAGTACGACAGCGCGGGCCGCGTCGTCAAGTTCACCCCGCCCGGCGAACTGCCCTGGACCTTCACCTACGGCAAGGCCGGCAACACCGCCACCGCCGGTGACGGCATGCTGCTCAAGGCCACCCGCGCGGGGCTGAAGCAGGGCACCGCCGATGTCGAAGAGGGCACGGCCGCCACCAGCATCGTCTACGACGTGCCGCTGACCGGCACCGCCGCCCCGAACAAGATGGGCGCCTCCGATGTGAAGGCATGGGGCCAGCTCGACGCGCCGACGGACGCGACCGCGGTCTTCCCGGCCGACGCCGTGCCGTCCTCGCACTCCGGCGGCTCGCTGACCGCGGCAGCCTACAAGCGGGCCGAGGTGCACTACCTGGGCGTATCCGGCCGTGAGGTTAACTCCGCCACCCCGGGCGGATACATCACCACCACCGAATACGACCGCTTCGGCAACACCGTCCGTGAACTGTCGGCGGCCAACCGGGCCGTCGCCCTCGGACTCACGGCCGGCGACCGGGCTGTCCAGGCCGACCTGGGCATTGCCCAGATGACGGCCGCGGAGCGCGCCGACCTGCTGGCCACCCGCTCCGTGTACAACGAGACCGGGACCCGGGAGTTGGAGGAGTTCGGCCCGCTGCGCCGGGTCGAACTCACCGCAGACCTGAAGTCCGGCACCACCACCCTGGTGCCTGCGGGTGCCTCGGTGACCGCCCGCAGCTGGACGGTCAACGAGTACGACGTCGGGCGGCCGACCGACGGCACTGCCAAGGTCAGGGATCAGGTCACCAAGGTCACCAAGGGTGCGCAGGTGCGCGAGCACCCGTCTGTCCAAGCGGAAACCCGGACCGTCCAGACGGCGTACGACTGGGCCAGAGGCCTGCCGACCCAGTCC
This sequence comes from Streptomyces sp. NPDC093064, assembly GCF_044754605.1. Classification (NCBI taxonomy): domain Bacteria; kingdom Bacillati; phylum Actinomycetota; class Actinomycetes; order Kitasatosporales; family Streptomycetaceae; genus Streptomyces; species Streptomyces sp. NPDC093064. The sequence goes on along the minus strand of NZ_JBIVPK010000035.1, from coordinate 28,831 downwards.
ATTCAGGATCCGGGCGGCTTGGCCATCACCACCAAGACCGAGTACGACGCCCAGGGCCGGGTCGTCAAGACCATGAACACCGGCAGCACCGGAACGGACGCCGGCACGGTCGTCACCACCTACTGGTCCGCCACCGGCACCGGCACCTGCGCCGGGCGGCCCGAGTGGGCCGACTTGGTCTGCTCGGTCGGACCGGGCGGAGCGATCACCGGTGGCGGCTCCAACCCGGCGCAGCTGCCGACCACCACCACCGAGTACGACTGGTGGGGCAACTCGGCCAGGAGCACCGAGACCGCCAACGGCGTTACCCGCACCACCACCACGTCCTACGACAACGCCGGTCGCCCGACCACGGTGAAGGTCACCGGCGGGGTCGGACAGGCGGTGCCGGAGGTCACCACCGAGTACGACCCGGCCACCGGCAAGGAGGCAAAGACCGTTTCCGCCACCGGCGGAACCATCACCCGGGTCCACGACAAGCTCGGCCGCCTCATCGCCTACACCGACGCCGACGGCGGAAGAACCAGCACCGAGTACGACCTGCTCGACCGCCCGGTCAAGATCACCGACACAGTCCCGTCCACCGTCACCTACACCTACGATCACACCGCCGAGCCGCGCGGCCTGGCCACGAAAACCACCGACTCGGTCGCCGGTTCCTTCTCCGCCACCTACGACGCCGACGGCTCGGTGGCCACCGAGAAGCTGTCCGGCGGCTACACCCTCACCGTCACCGAGGACACCACCGGCTCTCCGGTCGACCGCACCTATACCCGTGACAGCGACGGAACCGTCGTGATGTCCGACGCGGTCACCGAGTCCGTCCACGGCCAGACCATCACGCACGCCGGATGGTCCGACCAGACCTACCGCTACGACGCGATCGGCCGCCTCACCACCGTCGAGGACACCGTGGAGACCGTCTGCACCCGCCGGGTCTACGGTTTCGACAAGCACAGCAACCGCACCTCGGTGACCACTGCTGCCTCGGCTCCCGGCCAGGACTGTCCCCTCACCGGAGGCACTGCCAAGACCCACACCTATGACAGCGCCGACCGCATCACCGACAGCGGCTACACCTACGACGCGTTTGGCCGCACCACCGCCCTGCCCGGCGGGGTGAGCGTCGGCTACTACGCCAACGACCTCGCCCGCCAGCAGACCGCGAACAACAAGCGCCAGACCTGGCAGCTCGACGCCAACCTGCGCTTCCGCTCCTGGACGGTGGAGACCAACAGCGGGGGCACCTGGTCGCCGACGGAGAACAAGCGCAACCACTACGACGGCGACAACGACAACCCCCGCTGGATCGTCGAGAACACCGCCACCGGTGCCCTGACCCGCAACGTGGACTCCCTTTCCGGAGACCTTGGTGCGATCACCAGCGCCACTGGCGACATCGTGCTCCAGTTCAGCGACATCCACGGCGACATCGCCCTGCAACTCCCCCTCAACGCGGGAGAGTCCCCGATCGTCCTGGACACCGACGAGTACGGCAACCCGCGCAGCAACCAGGACGCCGTCCGCTACGGCTGGCTCGGCGGCAAGCAGCGCTCCAGCGAGACCGTCGCCGGCTACACCCTCATGGGCGTACGCCAGTACAACCCGGCCACCGGCCGCTTCCTGTCCGTCGACCCCGTCCAGGGCGGCAACGCCAACGCCTACGAGTACTGCACCGGCGACCCTGTCAACTGCACCGACCTCGACGGCAAGTGGAGCTGGAAGAAGGCGTTCAAGAAGACCAAGAGCTGGGCCTGGCGCAACAAGTGGGACATCGCCCTCACCGCGGCCGGCTTCATCCCCGGCCTCGGGGCCGCCGCCTGGGGCTACCGCGCCTACCGCGGCTACCGGGCCATCCGCGCCGCACGGACCATCGCCCGCGCCTGCCACCGCAACTCCTTCCTTCCCGAGACACCGATCGTCATGGCCGATGGGAGCACCAAGCCCATCAGCGAGGTGAAGATCGGCGATCACGTGTTCGCGGCGGACGAGGTGACGGGCGAACTCACCGTCTCTCCCGTCACTGATGTCATCATCGGTGACGGGACCAAGGACCTGGTCACCCTGTCCGTGGACGCCGACGGTGACGGGCGTTCCCAGAAGATCACAGCTACGGCCGGCCACCCCTTCTACGCTCAGGGCCGAGGCTGGGTCGACGCGTCCGAGCTGCGCCCCGGGGAACGCTTGATGAACCCGCGAGGGCCGGTCCCCACGGTCACCGCCACCAGCCGCACGCAGGAGATCCGCACCGTCTACAACCTGACCGTCGCTGGAAGCCACACCTACTTCGTGGCAGCCGACGGCCAGTCGGCGCTCGTCCACAACTGCGCTCGCCGGATCCCCAAGAAGCGGGGGTGGAAGGACCTGCGCACGCCGACGAAGTACAAGTCGAAGCAGGCTGCCATCGACGCCGCCAAGCGCGACGCCCGCGTGGGCGGGCGCTGTCGGTACCGTGGCGTGTGTTCGTCGGGTAACCACGTCCACGTCGATTACTTCAACAAACAAGGAAGAATCTCGCACACCCGCCACTACAACTGGTGACGGGACAGTGTTGAGGAGGGCCCGGCCGTTTCCTTCGACCGGGCCCTCCGGCCTCACCACTCATACAGAAACAGACGAGAGACAGCAGAACACCATGAGCATTTCCGACGCGTTGAACGATCTCGTGGCAGCTCTGACCGAGCATGCGGAGGTCATGTCCGGGCAGGACGTTTCGCCCGAGCGGGCCGTTGACGTCATCGAAAAGGTGCGGCTCGCGGCGGTGCGCTACTCCAGCGAGACGTTCGATTCCTCGGGCTGGGGCAGCCCGTTCTCCGACGTATTCGATGACGAGGAATATGTAGATGGCGAAAGCGATGCCGAAGAAATTCCGGACGCGGCGGAGCGTATCAGCATCACAGGCCGCTGGGATTTCGTGGTGTCGGACCGGAAGGCCTGGTTCGCATACGTCGACCAGCGACTGAAGGAACTCAACCTGTCCGACTGTGCCGTAGAACTGAACAACGTGGCTCAAGCGGCACACGAAATCCTCGCACACAGCGATCCCTTCGGTGCCTACACGTCGCACGGACTGGCCGATGGCGGCAAGGACTGGGGCCTCGAAGAGATCCCGAAGACCCTTTCTGAGATGACAGCCGAAGAACGGTCCGCCGCAGCAGGCACCGGTGCACCTTCGAGCGGATCCGACGCGTAACAGACCAGCACGGGTCGGCGAGGACGGCGCAAGACGCTGCTACTGCAGCAGGTCCTCGCCGAACCGGCCTGGGCATCGAGGCTCAGCTACGAGGACCGGCGCGGCCTGACCGCGCTGTTCTGGTCGAACATCAACCCCTACGGGACCTTCCGCCTCGACATGGAGACTCCTCTGGACCTCGGTGGACTGGTAGCCGAATTCACGAGGCCTTGCGCCAGCTCTCGGATCACTCATCCGTTGACGGATGCCTGTTGGGGCGCCGATGCATCACGTTCGCCGGTTTCTGGACCAGAGCGGCGGCGTCCGCCAGGCCCCGCGGCAGCGGTCGAAGCGGCATCTGCTGAGCGTGGGGCAGCGGGCGGTGCTGGACTCGCTGCTGACGGTGCCGCTCGGCCCGTCCCCCGTCGTCCATGCCCGCGCGTCCAGCCAACCCGCCAGCTCCTCGCGGACCTCGGCGAAGTCCCGCCAGCCCCCGGGGCGGCCGGCCTCCGAACACGCCTCGGCCCGATCGCCCACGACCACGTCCGGCACCGCAGGCCGGAGGGACGCCGTGCCCGGGGATCTCTGGGATCGGACACCGGTGCCCCTGCTGAGCAGGGGCACCACGATCGGGCTGGGTGATCAGACGGTGTGCGAGGTGTCAGAGCCACATGAGCTCGGACACCGCGATCGGGTCGGTGCGGCACAGGCGCAGCAGTTCCTTTTAGTTGGGGAGGAACTGGCCGGGCTAACCGCGCGCGTCTTGGTACTCGAGCAGTTCCGTTGCTGTAGCACCAGGACTTTCGCATCCGGCGACTACTTGAGCGCTACTGCGTCACCGGCCGACACGATCCGGGCCGTCGTCGTTGTGCCAGGGAAGTACCAGCGCCAACTCCCTGCCGCTGTGACGGTCACCTTGGTGCTGAGCTGCCCGGAGCTGCCCGTCTTCACAGTTTTGACCGTGCTGTAGTGCGTGGCGCCGGCCTTGCGGTACTGGAGCTTCACGACCTGCCCGGCGAACCCGTGGTACTTCAGGGTCTCCCAGTTCGCCCGCGACAGTTTGCCGGTGATCGTGAGCTTCGCGCCCTTGGCGACCCGCTCGGGGGCCGCGTCCGTCGTCAGCCGCGAGGCGCGCTTCACCTTGTACCGGGCAATATCATCGGAAATCCAGTAGTCGCCGTCGTTGGCCTTGACAGTGGCGTTCACCGTCCAGAGGCCGGCGACCTTGTTGGAGTCGATATCGTCACTGGCCGGGATCCAGGCCGGGTCCACCGTCATGGTTGCCGTGCACACCGACGTGGTCGAGGTCTTCTTCCGGCACGTCGTGCCCGTCCAGCTGAAGAAGCCGTAAAGGTTGGAGCGGTTGAAGGTGCTGACGTGGGTGAGCCCCTTCACCCCTGAGTTGTCCTTGACGGTGATGGCGATCGGGAACGTCACCTTCTTCGCCGTGCCGATCGTGACGTTGGCCCCGCCGTTGACGACGGTCGACACCACCCGGACGTCCCCCCGCCCCTCGGCGTGGGCTCCCGTCGCCGCCAGCAGCACCAGGGCGACTGCCCCTCCCGCCGCCACCCAGCCGGTTCTTCGCCCGGAGCGTGTTGTGCCTTTCATAGTCCTCCCCTTGTGAACCGATCACGAAGTCGATCAGTCACAGAGGCTACACACGAGGTCCGCCACTACGCGTTCGCTTTGTCCTGACGTTGTACGTCACCGCTCCATCCCTGGCCGACACCCCACAAGTAGGCACGCACTCCGCAGTCGGTAGCCCCTCACGAGCGCTTCACCAAGCTGACCGTGGCGACGGTGATCGTCCATGCGGAACTTCGCCGCGCGGTGATCCGCGGAGGCGGCGGATGCTTCACCAGCCAGGCCGTCGATCGCAACGCTTCCCAGGGCGGCTGCGGTCACCACCAGAGCAAGAGGAGCCGCGACGTCTCGCGTGCGAGACACCGGCCCCATGACCCCATCGTCCTTCGCGCCGACGGGCTGGACCAGGGCGTACGGGAGCACGGCCGCAAACTCCACAGCTGGGTGGGCCGGTGGTCAGATCCGCCAGGAGCGGATGCGGTCGGCCGCGTCGTACCCGTCGGCGCGGCCGGCGTCGATGTCCCGGGCGAGATCGATCAGCGCGCCGTACGGCGGGTCGACGGCCTCGCCCGCGGCGCCCATGTACGACACGACGATCGCGGCGCCGTACAGAGCGTTGCGGGCCGGAAGCGGGCGCAGCCGGATCACGGCGTGCATGAGTGCGGCCGCGCGCCAGGCGTTGTCCACCCTGGCGCCGACCTGCGGGGTGTTGACTCGGTGACGGGCGACGGCGGCCACGAGGTTGGAGAAGTCGTGGACCTCGGGATGCTTGGGCAGGACCTCCGCCTGGCGCTCCAGCAGCCAGCGGATGTCGATGTGGAGCTCCACGTCAGGCCGCCCGCCCCGGAACCTCGGCAGCGTCCAGACGGGCGGGGGTGTCGTCGGGGAAGGCCGCGTCGAACGCGTCGGCGTTGTCGGCGACGAACTGGCGGAAGACCTCCGCAGCGCCTTCGAGGCGGGGGTCGCGGACCGCGTTGCGCGCGGCCTCGGTGATGAGCGCGGTCACCGTGGTGCCCTCGGACTCGGCACGCTCCTGCAGCTGGGCGTGGAGCTCCTCGGGGACCCGGATTGTCACTGACTTCGACATACCACGACCGTACAGCAGGGCGTACAGCGCGGGGGCGGATACAGCAGAAACGTACCCGGACAGGCCGCCCGTGTGCGGTCGTGGGCCTCCCAGGCGAAGGCCTCACCCTGAGGCTTGTCGGGGACCGGCTCCACGGTGGCCAGGGACAGTGCGTAGCCGACACCGTCTGCGTCGGTGAACCAGACCGTTTCGTCGCCGCGGCCGAACCCGGCGACGAAACGGATGTGGGGGCTGCCGCGCAGCGCGTCGGCGACGCGGACGACGTCGTGGTCGGCGTCGAGCAGAGGGCTCTTGTCCCGGTCAACGGGCGGCAGCCGAAGCTCAGCAGGCCGCGGACGGCTCCCGCATCCGGCACCGGCGCGTATGCCAGGCCGAGCGCCGCGAGGTCGACAACCGGGAGGTCGCGAAAGGATTCAAAACCCCCGACGGGCACACGGTGGTGCTCGAAGAAGCAGATCTCCAGGCCCTGCCGCTGCCCAGCAAGCACGTCATCGACGTCCTCGGATTCGTCCCCGTCGACGGCCTGGACCCGATCCTGTTCTCGCGCGCCTACTACGCCGCACCGCACGGACAGGCCGGGCAGCGGCCATACGCGTTGCTGGTGGCCGCGCTGACCCGGGCCGAGCGCGCGGCCGTGGCGGGTGACGCTGCGCACCAGGGAACGCCTGGCAGCAGTCTGACCGCGCAGCGCCGGTCAGGGTCAGGCCTGGCGCCAGGAACGCAGCCTCTCGGCGATGCCGTACGAGTCCAGCTGCAGCCCCCGGATGTCGTAGATCAGTTCCCGCCAGAGCTCAAACTTCGTGTCCACGCGTTCTCCGGAGGCCTCCAGGTAGGCGATGGCGACGCCGTATCCGTACACCTCATTGCGGGCCGGGAGCGGGCGCAGCAACAGGCACTCCTCCAGCATGACCGCAGCCCGCCAGAAGGCGTCGGGATGGTGTTGATCATGCCGGGGCGGGTCGACCCGGTGGCGCTGGGCCATGCCGACGAGCACAGAGAAGTCGTTGACGGTCAGGTCGTCCCGGAGGATCTCTTCCTGGCGCTCGAGGAACCACCGGTAGTCGACGTACACGACGGGAGGCACAGGTCAGGCCGCCCGCGGGGTGTCGTGCGCGACGGACGGCAGCCCGCCGAACTCGGCATCGAAGGCGTCCATGACGCCGGGCTCGCTGATCGCGCGGCGGAAGGCGGCGGTCGCCGTCTGCAGGGCTCGCTCTTGTTCCTTCTCCTCAGCCACCTTGGCGAGGTAGGCCTTCACAGACAGACCTTCGGCGGCGGCGAGGCCCTGCAGGGTGTCCCTGGTACTCGTGTCGACCTTGACAGTGGTTTCAGCCATACCCGTAGTATCCCGCACGGTATACGCGCCGCGCTACCTACCCGCTTGCGAGTGCATGCGCCGCTTCGCCCGTTCACGGGCGGCACTGAAGGATTACGAGGAGCACCTCGACCTGGCCTCCGGTCGGCGGGGCCTCGTCACCACCGGCCGCAAGAAGGGCAAGCGGGTCGAGAAGCTGCGCAAGCAGGGTGATTGGTCCACCAACTCGGCGGTGTTTTGGGAGTACCTCGACGAAGGCGAGATGTTCGAGGACGCCGCCACCGACGGAATCGGGCTGTGACCGGACCCATGCGCCCGGTCCGGTCACGCTCGGCTTCATCGCGGCCGCCATGGTCTTCGCGACCGTCTGGTCGCGCTTCCAGCAGCGGGGACCACTCGAATGGCTGATGACCAAGGCGACAGGCCTGGCCCGGCACATCCCCTGAGCGCAGAACCGGCCGAACCGACGCCCCCGACCCCAGCGGTCGACGCCCCCTGGCAACGACCGCCGCGGTGCGCCGCGCGCCGCGTGGCGGTCGCTGCCGCCGCTGCGCAAGCGCCTCGCGCTGATCCGCCCCGAGTACGTCGGCATCGACCCGGTCGACCGGGTGGTCTACGAGCCGGGCCGGGTCGCCCAATGAGACTTGTGGTTCCCGGAGACGAAGGTGCAGGTCGGGGCCGGTCAGTAGCGGATTCTGCCGGTGCTGGTGATGACACTCGAGTTCTCCCGCTTCATGACCGCGGTGATGATCCCGTCCCGGCAGGCCGGCGACATCCTGTCGGGCATGTGGTCCCTGATCCACGGCATTGGCCGGGTGACGAAGACGCTGGTCTGGGACCGTGAGGCGGCAATCGGCGGGACCGGGAAGGTGACGGCTCCCGCAGCGACTTTCGCCGGGACCCTGGCTTGGCGGTCGAGTCGTCGCGGGGCCCGGGGCGGCCATGTCCTTCAAGCCATCCAGCGGCTCAACCATGACAGCCATACCCCGGCCCCCTGGGCCTCGCCGATCGTACGAGTGACCAGTTCAGGCCCACATCAATAGATAGGACGTGCCATAACTCGAACCTCTCAAATGATCGAGTCCCTACCGAACCCGGAACGATTCATAAGAGGGAAGGATCCCATGTTCAAGAGCATCCTCGTCGCCGTCGATCCGAGCCCTGCCCGACACTGCGCGGTCCGCACGGCTGGCGAGTTGGCTCGGTTGACCGGTGCCGAGGTTCACGTCGTGCACGTCGCCGCGTCAACGATCGCCTGGGACACGGTCGTACCCCTGGAGGAGTACCCCGAAGCCGACGAGATCCTCAAGGACGTGCTCGGCGGTCTCCGGGAAATCGGCGTCGCCGCCCGCGGGGTCACTGTCGACGCCATGACCCGGCAGATACCCAGTGTCATCTCCCTCGCCGTCAAGGAGGCCGGAGCGGACCTCGTCGTCCTCAGTCCGCATCACCGGGGTGCGGTCGCCGCCTTCTTCAACCCTCGCGTCAGCGACGCCGTCTCCCACACCAGCCCGGTCGCCGTCCTGCTCGCCCCGGAAGCAGGCCCGGCCCAGGGCTGAGCGCTCAGGGACCGGCGGGACTCACCCCCCGCCGTCCATCGCGTTCAGCGCGTCGCGCAGAGCAGCCCGCGTGGTGATCCCGAGTTTCGGATACACCTTGTACAGGTGGGCGCCGACGGTCCGGTGCGAGATGTAGAGCCGTTCCCCGATCTGCTTGTTGCTCAGGCCGGACGCCGCCAGGTGCGCGATCTCCAGTTCCTGCGGCGTCAGCAAGGACTGGGTGCCCTCGGGCAGGGTCGGCTGCCCGGTCGCGCGCAGTTCCATCCGGGCCCGTTCCGCCCACGGCGCGGCCCCGAGCCGGACGAAGGCGCCCGCGGCAGCGGTCAGCGGCACGCGGGCAAGCCCCTTGGCGCTGGTACGCCGCAATCGCTCACCGAGCGCCAGCCGGATCCGCGCCGCTTCGAAGGCCCAACGGTCCGCCCCCGGCACCGACAGCGCCTGCTGAAGGTGCGCGACCGCCTCATCGTCCGGGGCGCACAGGCCGGCCGCGCCCTCGACCAGCATCGCGTACCGGTCGGACAGTCTCGCGACATCCAGCTCGCGCAGGGCCCGGAGATGCGCGGCGGCCTCGGCGTCGCGGCCGGTGCGTACGGCAGCCTCGATCAGGTCGTACGCACTCCACAGGGCGTGTGCCTTGTACGGGGCCAGGGTCCCGGCCGGGGTGAGGGCGGTCGCATGGCGGTAGGCGGCCTCGTAGTCGCCACTGCCCAGGCAGACCAAGGTCCGCGCCTGGTGGGCGAAGGCAACCGCCGCGCCGACGCCCCTGCGCGTCCCCCAGCGCACCATCCGTTCGGCCAGGGCTTCCCCAGCTTCCACCTCGCCGCGCGCCCCGTGCAGCAGGACTTGGTTGTACTGGAAATACCAGGCGAAGAAGGGGTACTCGGCGTCACACAGTGCCGCTCCCTCGTCGGCGAGTTGCTGCGCCCCCTCCCAGTCGCCGGTCAGGAAGTCCTCCATGCACAGGTGCATCAGCGCGCCGAGGTGGCGGCGCACCTGTCCGCTGCTGTCGCGGCCTTGGCGGACCAGCTCCCACAATCGGTCCCGTAGTTCGCCGACCTGGTCGATGTAGATCGTCGCGGTCGCACCTCGGACGAGTACCGTCGGATCAGTCGTGCGGCGCAGCACCTCGCGGACCCCGTCCAGGTCGGAGAGCGCCGCGAGCCCGGTGCGCGCCGGATCGGGGAACGTGCGCGCGGCCATGGCCAGTACGGGCGGCGGGGACGGCTTCAGACGGCCCACGGCGTTAACGAACGGAGCCCACAGGTCGGCGCGACCGCTCCACCAGCAGACCAGTTGGAGGGTGTGCAGCGCGTCTATGAGCGCGGGGTCGTCGGCGTCGTAGTCCGGTCCGGCCGCTTCGATGGCGCCGACCAGCAGGCGGTGGGCGGTGACGAGGTCGGCCTCGGTGTTGATGAGGACGTAGACCGCCGCTGCCGCCACGTACAGGGCGGCGCTCGAACCGGGCTCGGCGGCCTGCGCCCGTTGCAGCAGCTCCGAGGCTCCTGCCACATCGCCGGTCGCCTCGGCACCGAGGTAGGCCGCCTCGGCGAGCCGCCGCGCCCGGTCGTGGGCCACGGGGCTGAGTTCGGCGGCTCTGGTCAGGGCGGCGACGGCTCCGATGGCGTCGCCGCGGTGCAGCACGGCGTGGGCCGCGTCCTGAAGTCGTAGGGCCACCTGTTCGTCCGGTTCGATGGCTGCCTCCGCGAGGTGCCAGGCCTGCCGCTCCGGGCGTTCGGCGAGGGCTGCCGCCAGCGCTTGGTGTGCGGCTCGCCGCTGGGCCAGTGTGGACGCCTCCACGACTGCCGCGCGGATCAGTGGGTGACGGAACGCGAGGCTGCGTGTCGCACCGTCGGTCCGGACGAGGCGTTCGTGCTCGGCGGGCGCGAGGTCCTCCAGGACCGCCGTGTCGGTGCCGACGGCCCGGTGGAGTACGCGCAGATCCCCCGTGCCGTCCAGTGCGGCCAGCAGCAGGAGCCGGCGCGCGTCCGCGGTCAGGGCGGTGACCCGGGTGACGAACAGCTCGCGCAAGCGCTCGCCCAGCGGCAGCACCATCGGCAGGTCTTCCTGTGCGGTCCGCTGCGACGCGGTGAGTTCCCTCGGCAGCTCCATCAGGGCCAGCGGGTTGCCGCGGGCCTCGGCGACCACCCGCGCCCGGACCCGGGCGGCCAGGCCCGGGTAGCGGGCGGCGAGCAGGAGATGCGCCGAGTCGTCGTCGAGCGGCTCCAACTCGGTCTCGTACAGGCCGCTGTGGTCGAGCATGTTCGCTCCGCCGGTGCGCGAGGCGGCGAGGAAGCCGACAGTGCCGCCGGACAGCCGGCGCGCGACGAAGCCCAGGATCACGGCGCTCGCCCGGTCCAGCCACGGCAGGTCGTCGACGATCAGGAGAAGCGGCTTCTCGGCCGCGAGCTGCCGCAGCAGCGTGAGGGTGGCGTTGACCAGGAGCAGCCGGCCCGGAGCAGGGCCCGCGCCGAAGCCGAGTGCGACCAGGAGGGCTTCGCGGTAGTCGGACGGCAGCCGCTCGATGTCGTCCAGGACCGGCGTCAGTATCTGGTGGAGTCCGGCGAACGAGACGTCGGCCTCGAATTCGACGCCGTTGGCACGCAGTACGCGGCAGTCCGCCTCGCTCACGGCCTCGGCCACCGCGTCGAGCAGGGTGGTCTTGCCGACGCCGGCCTCGCCGATGATGTGCAGGCCGCGGCCGGAATCGCCTTCGAGGAACTGGCACACCCACTGCACGTCCCGGATGCGGCCGACGATCTGCAACCGCCGATTCGACGGTTCACTGTCCTTCATGGCTGGCGCCTCGCCTCCCCTTGTCCACAGGCCAGCGTGCTCGGCCGCTCCTGGTTTGCCGCCCGTGGCGAGCCCTGGCCTTGCCGTGGGCACCCCCGGGAGTGCCCACGCAGCGCCCCTGGCACCTGTGCGTTCTGTCGAAGGTGCGGTTGTGCGGCGCGGGCCGTCCGACCCACTCGTGTCAGCCGACCCTCGCGGGCTTGTCGGCCTTGGCCCAGCGCCGCACCAGGCCGTGGCCGACCTCTGGCAGGTCTGACGCGCGAACGGCCCAGCGCCGCACCGAGCCGTTCGCGCGTCAGACGTCCTTGCCCCTGATCGTGTCCAGGAACCTGCCGAAGTTGCCTTCGGACCAGTGCTCGACGGACTGGCGGCCCGCGACGCGGTCGATGGAGATTCCCGTGAGGGACACGGCGCGACCGGACGGCGGAATCCCCAGGATGGTTCCTGTGTGGACGCCGCCGATGCGCCAGCGTGTGACGACCTTGTCACCCCCCACGATCTGATCGAAGACGTCCATGTGGAAGCCGGTGAGCGACGACTGCAGTTCGAGGTCGCCGGCGACCCAGGCGTCGCGGGTGTTGGGGCCGTCGAACCCGTGGAGCACGAGGTCCTGCGAGATGTACCGCTCGAAGCCGGCGGCCAGGTCCCCGTTGTAGGTGGCGTAGAACTCGGCCATGAGGCGGCGTGGAGAGACGCTGTCGAGCGCGTCGCCGTAACCGTCCTGGCTCTGCGCCGTGGCGGGCGTGGCGACTGCGGCGAGGGCTGCCGCGGAGCCGAACGCGGTCAGGGCTCCGATCATCCTGCGCCGGCTGGGAGCGGGCGCCGCCTCGGTGGACTTCTGTACGGCCATGGCTGTCTCCTCGTACGTGCGGGTGGGGCGCGGTCAGCTGGCGCGCAGCGGCGCGAGGGCGTTGGTCCAGGAGATGACCTGGTCGAGCATGGTGGTGAGGGTGGCACGCTGGACGTCGAGGGGCTTGAAGTCGCTGAAGTTCTCGAAGTCGTTGAAGAGGGAGAGAGCGACCTGGGTGCGCACGTCGGCCATCTGGAGTTCGCCGGCGATGAGGCGCAGGTGCTCGACGGCCCGGGTTCCACCGGTCGCCCCATAACTGACAAAGCCGACGGCCTTGTTGGTCCACTCGGCATAGAGGAAGTCGATGGCGTTCTTGAGTGCGCCGGGGACCGAGCGGTTGTACTCGGGTGTGACGATCACGAAGCCGTCGAACGAGTCGACCTTCTGCGCCCAGTCCTGGGTGTGCGGCTGGTCGTACTGGCCCATGGACGGCGGGTAGACCTCGTCGAGGAGCGGGAGCTTGAAGTCCGCCAGGTCGACGAGTTCGAACTCGGCGTCCGTGCGCTGGGCCGCCTGCTCGTACACCCAGCGAGCGACGGCCTCGCCGTTGCGTCCCGGGCGGGTGCTGCCGAGGACGATGCCGATCTTGGTCATGGTGGTCCTCTCGGTTCGGTTCACGAGCACCCGAACAGGTGCTTGCTCCGTCAAGCATTTCCTTGACAGGGCAAGTACATGAGAGATTCCTTGACGTGTCAAGCGGTTGGTGGGGGTTTCCTTGCTCGGTCAAGGAGTTACAGTGAGGTCATGCCCTCCGACCCACAGCACCTGGAGCCCCTCAGCGCGACCGAGGAGGCGTTCGTCCGTGAGCTGAGCCGGGTGATGCTGGCTCTACCGCGCGCGGTCGACGCTGACATCGCGCGCGAGGCTCAGCTACCACTCTCCGAGTACACGCCGCTGATGCACCTGTCCGAGGCGCCGGGCAAAGCCATGCGGATGAACGAACTCGCCGCTGCCTGCAGCCTCTCACTGAGCGGCATGACCCGCGTCGTCATTCGGCTTGAGAAGCAGGGGTGGGTCGAACGCGCCAAAAGCGATCAGGACAAACGCGGATGGAACGCGGTCCTGACCGACGCCGGACTCGCCCGCCTGGAGCGCGCCTGGCCGACGTTCCTGTCCAGTGTGCGACGGCACCTGGTCGACCATTTCACCGGCCATGACCTCGACAGCCTGACCGCCGCCCTGCGCCATGTGGCGACGTCCGGGGACACATCCGGCTGATGCCCTGTGTTGCCGCGGGGCGGATCAGTCTCCGGGATCCTTGAGGAGCGCTCTCTTGGCAGCCGCGGTCAGCCACTCCTCGGCGTCGTCGAAACTCCACCGCCGGTGGGCGACGAGGCTGAACCAGGCGTCCTGACCGAGATGGAACCAGAGCAGGTCGACAGCGCGTCGCTGGTTCAAGTCGGCATGCAGCGCCCCGAGTTGATCGAGTCGCTCGACGATCGCGCCCAGTGCCTTCACATACTCGGCGGAGGCCGCATCGAGGGCGGCCGCGGCGGCCGGCTCGGAAGGACACTGCGGAATCACCGCGGCCAACGTGGACCAGTGCACCTCGTGGGCCTCACGCGCGCCCCGGGCGGTGATGTCGATGACCTCACGCGGGTTGTCGGTGGCGGCGATCGCCCGCTGGGTGATCTCGACGTGGGGGTCGTTCACCGCGGGAAGGAGCAGTTCCCGGAGCATGTCCGCCTTGCCGCCGGCACTGGCGTAGACGGTCTGGACCGCGACCTGGGCCGCGTCGGCGATCTGAGCGACGGTGACGCAGGAGTAGCCGCGGGAGACGAACAGCTCCTCCGCCGCGGCCAGGATCGCCCCCCGCGTCGCGGCAGCCGCTTCGGTACGACGACGAGAGCGGTAACTCCTGCTGCCCACCGTTCACCTCACGCTACGCCCCGCCTGGTCGCCACCGACTCTATCCGCCCTGGCCTCCCCCAGGGGCTACGGGAAGCCAGGGCCGAGCGTACGCAACACCGCCACCACCGCGCTCAGCGTGATCCGCCGGCGGCGAGCCGCATGAGATCGGTGGAGAAGTCGACGTCGGCGACGCCGCGTTCGGCGCGAGTGGCCTTGCCGCCGAACTGGTGCTGGTATCCGTCCCAGCCGCCGTCGGCGATGGACCGTCCGACACCCGCACGCAGCAGGAGCACCAACTCGGTGGCCGCGCGTTCGATCCGGCGGCCGAGGGCGGGGTCGCCCCAGTCCTCGGGCGCGGCGAACAGCGACGTGGGCGTCGGCAGGGCGCGCAGGAAGGCGAACAGCGGCCGTAGCTGCTCGTCGACCACCATCGCGTGGCGGGAGGTTCCGGCGGTGGCCGCGAGGATGACGGGCTTGGCGATGAGCAGGTCATTGTCGAGGATGTCGGCGAACGACTTGAACAGTCCGCTGATGCCGGCCTTGTACACGGGTGTACTCGCGATGACGGCATCGGCGGCGGCCAGGCGCTCGATCGCGGACTGCAGGCGCTCACCGGGAAAGCCGGACACGATCGCCTGGGCGATGTCGACGGCGAGCGGACCGAGCTCTATGACTCCCACCGTCGCCGCGGTTTCGGACTCACGGAGCAGGTCGACGGCCTTCTGCGCCGTCCGGTCGGCGAGCAGCCGGGTCGACGAGGGGTCGCTGACACCGGCGCTGACGACGACCAGGTTCACTGAGGTGTCCGCACCGGGTGAATCGTGCGGAGGGACGGATTTCAACGTCATGGCGGGTTCTCTTTCGTTCGCGGCGCGGAAGCTGTCGGCCACGGTCACACAGCCTGCGGGAAGCTGGCCGGCACGTTCGGGTCGCTGTCCTGGTACGGGGACGTGCCGGAGAGGTTGTCACCGCGGTTCGGGTTCGGGCGCGGCCGGCGCGGTTCGGCGTCCCCGTACTTCGCCCTGACCAGCGAGTCGTGGGTGGGAGCGTCGGGCACATCGGCGGCGCGCCGGGAAGCCATCTCCTTCCGGAGCACCGGCACGACCTCCGTGCCGAGGAGTTCCACCTGTTCGAGGGCCATCTCCACGGGCAGTGCCAGGCCGTCGACCGCGAAGAGCTGGCGCTGGTAGTCGCCGAACCCGTCCTGGAAGGTGAGGACCTTGTCGATGACCTCTTGCGGGCTGCCGACGGTCAGCGGTGTGCGCGCCATATAGTCGTCAAGCGAGCCGCCCTTGAAGACCGGGTACTCCTCGAAGTACGGGCGGAACGTCCTGATGGCGTCCTGGGAGCGCCGGGCGATGAACGCCTGGCCGCCGAGACCGACGATCGCCTGCTCCTTCGTGCCGTGCCCGTAGTGCTCGAAGCGGGCGCGGTAGAGGTCCACGAGCGGCTTGAAGTGCAGGTTCGGCGCCAGGATGTGATTGGCGAAGAAGCCGTTGCCGTAGTACGCGGCCTGTTCGGCGATCTCGGGTGTGCGGATCGACCCGTGCCAGACGAAGGGGGGTACGTCGTCCAGGGGCCGCGGGGTGGAGGTGAAACCCTGCAACGGGGTGCGGAACTCGCCCTCCCAGTCGACCACGTCCTCGCGCCACAGGCGATGCAGCAGGTTGTAGTTCTCCAGCGCCAGGGCCACCCCCTTGCGGATGTCCTTGCCGAACCACGGGTAGACCGGCACGGTGTTGCCGCGCCCGACCATGAGGTCGAGCCGCCCCTTCGCCACGTGCTGCAGCATGGCGTAGTCCTCGGCGAGTTTCACCGGGTCGTTCGTGGTCACCAGCGTCACCGAGGTGCTCAGGATGATGCGCTCGGTCAGCGCCGCGATGTGCCCCAGCAAGGTGGTGGGCGAGGACGGGATGAACGGAGGGTTGTGGTGCTCGCCGAGCGCGAACACATCGAGGCCTACCTCGTCGGCCCGCTGGGCGATCCGCACCAGGTTGCTGATGCGTTCCGCCTCGCTCTGGGTGTAGCCGGTGACGGGATCGGGGGCGATGTCGCCGACCGAGAAGATTCCAAACTGCATGATGCTCGCCTTTCGCGGTGGTCCAAGATTCCGCGCAGCAACGTGACTGCGCGCGTGTCCTCGCTCAGGAGGACAGCCGCCCCCGCTTGATCAGGGCGGCGAACTCGACGGCGCGCCGGCTCTGGAACTCCATCGCGGCGAGCTCGACCTCGCCGGGCGGTTCCTCGCCCGTGGCGGCAACGTGCCCGGAGCCGTAGGGGTTGCCCGACCGGAACTGGATCGGGTCGGCGTAGCCGGGCGGGACGATGACACAACCCCAGTGGTAGAAGGTGTTGTTGAGGGCGAGGATGGTGGACTCCTGGCCGCCGTGACGGGTGCTCGTGGCCGTGAACGAAGACGCCACCTTGTCCATAAGCAGGCCCTGGGCCCAGAGCGGCCCGGTGGTGTCGATGAACTGCTTCATCTGCGAGGCGGGCAGCCCGTAACGGGTCGGCGCTCCCAGCAGGATCACGTCGGCCCAGGCCAGATCGTCGTGCGCCGCCTCCTTGACGTGCTGGGTGACCTCGAGATGCGCCGACCAGCCGGCGTTGGCGGCGATCGCCTCGGCGGGGGCGAGCTCGGGCACCTTGCGCAGGCGCACCTCGGCACCGGCCTTCTCGGCGGCTGTGGCCGCCGCCTTGGCGAGGGCGAACACGGTGCCGGTCGACGAGTAATAGATCACCGACACGTTGACCGGCGCGGACAGCTCTGCACCGACGGTTCCCATATCAACTCCGCTTCTGTCATGGGGCGGACGCAGCTCGGAGGCGCCGCCCAGGTCACGCGCCCAGCGTCGGTTCTACGGTCGCCCCCTGACATCGGTCATGCGACCACGGTTCCGTCACCGGACCCGGGGCAGTCATCCGACTGAGTTCCACCCCGCTCAGAGCTTCCTGAACATTGGATAGGGATGCCTCTATCGATTAGAGTGCCGCCCATGGAGCTCTCCAGCACGGGGACTGCGGCGGTCGTCGAGACGCGTGTGGCCCCTGGTCCGCACTGCCCGGCGACGCGCCACCCGATGGAAGCTCCTCTTCGGCCAACGGCCGCCGTCGCGACCTGCGCCGGGCCGGCGGCCCCTTCCACCGGATTGCCCGGATGAGCGCGCGGCGCGCCGAACTCGTCGGCCGGACGGAAGAACGCGATGCGTTAGCCGAACTGCTCGGAGCTGTATGCGCCGGAAAGAGCCGGGCACTGGTGGTCCATGGCGAGGCCGGTATGGGCAAGTCGGCCCTGCTCGACCATCTGACGAGCCGAGCCGACGACTGCCGTGTGCTGCGCGTCGTCGGCATGCAGTCAGAGATGGAGCTGATCTTCGCGGGGCTGCATCAGCTCTGCGCTCCCCTGCTCGATCGCCTCGACCGGCTGCCGACACCGCAGCGGGACGCGTTGCGAACGGCGTTCGGTCTGTGTGAGGGCCCGCCGCCCAAACCTCTCCTCATCGGCCTCGCGGTGCTCAGCCTCCTGTCCGAAGCCTCCGGTGACCAACCGCTGGTGTGCGTGATCGACGACTACCAGTGGCTGGACCAGACGTCGGCTCAGGCGCTGGGCTTCGTCGCTCGGCGGCTCTCGGCGGACCCGGTCGCAATGATCTTCGGAACCCGGGCCGCCCGCGACGAACTGGCGGGAGTCCCCGAACTACGCCTGGCCGGACTGCCCGACTCGCACGCGCACGAGCTTCTGGACTCCGTAATCACCGGCTCACTGGATGAGCGGGTGCGGGACCAGATCGTGGCCGAGTGCGGCGGGAATCCGCTCGCGCTCCTTGAATCGCTGCGCGGTACGACGCCGGATCGGCTGGCCGGTGGCTTCGGCCTGCCGGCCGCGGTGTCACTGTCCGGCAGGCTCGAAGAGAACTTCCGCCGCCAGCTGCAGTCGTTGCCTTCCGCGACTCAACGGCTGCTGCGGCTGGCCGCCGCAGACCCATCTGGTGACGCGCCCTTGGTGCGGCGCGCCGCCCGTACCTTGGGGATCAGCCTCCACGCGGCGACGCCCGCGGTGGAAGCGGGCCTGGCGGAATTCAGCACGAGGGTGCGGTTCCGCCATCCACTGCTGCGCTCGACCATCTATCGGTCGGCGACGGAGCAGGAACGGCAGGAGGTACACCTGGCCCTGGTGGCGGCCACCGATCCCGACATCGATCCCGACCGCAGGGCCTGGCACCGCGCGCAGGCCGCCGCGGAGCCGGACGAAGAAGTCGCGGCGGACCTGGAGCAGTCCGCCGACCGTGCCCACGCCCGCGGCGGGCCGGCCGCGGCCGCCGCATTCCTGGAGCGGGCGGCACTGCTGTCCGCGGATCCCGTACGGCAGACCGAGCGGAACCTGGCGGCTGTCCAGGCCAATCTGCAGGCCGGATCGTACGAACGTGCCCTGGAGCTCCTGGCCGCCACAGAGGCCGAGCGGCTCGACCCGTTGCAGCGCGCTCGGGCGGAGCTGCTGCGCGGTCACATCGCCTTCGCCTCGGGGCTGGGCAACACCGCCCCGCGGCTCCTGCTCAAGGCCGCCGAGCAACTGGTGCCGCTCGATGTCGGACTGGCCCGCGAGACGTACTTGACCGCGTGGATGGCCGCCGTGTGCGCCGGTGGCCTCGCCACTGAGGGAAGTCTCCCGGACGTCTGCCGCGCCGCTCGGCGGGTTCCCCGCTCACCTCAGCCCGACAAGCCGGAACTGATCCTGGACGCGATCTCCGCGGTGATCACGGACGGCCCGGCGGCGGTCGAGCCGGCCCTGCGCCACGTGGTGAGCGCCTTCACCGCAGCGGAGACGACACCGGAAGAGAGCCTGCGGTGGGGCTGGTTCGCGCACGCGGCGGCCATCGCTCTGTGGGACCACAGTGCCTGGCGTTCGATGCAGGAACGGGAAGCCGAAGTGATGCGGGCGGCGGGAGCGCACGGCCTGCTGCCCATCGTGCTGTCCACGCTGGCCACCGTCACGGCATGGAGCGGGGACTTCACCGCGGCAGCGACCATGATCGCTGAGGCGGAGATGGTGTGCGACGCGACAAGAGCTCCCGCCGCATTGTTCGCCCCGATCGTCCTCGCGTGCCTGCGCGGCGACGAGAACACCGCGGTCCCACTGATCGAGGCGTCCGTCCAGGATGGCAGGACCAGCGGGACGGGCGTGTTCCTGACCTACGCCAACTGGGCAGCCTCGATCCTCTACAACGGCCTGGGCTGCTACGAGGACGCGCTGGCGTCCGCCACCCGGTCCCGCGACAGTGCGCCCTACCTCTTCGTCGCGAACTGGACACTGCCCGAACTGATCGAAGCGGCCGTACGCTCTGGACATCCGGACCTCGCACACAGTGCTCTGGCCCAGCTGACGGCATCGGCCGTGCCTGGCGGCACCGATGTCGGCCTCGGTCTACTGGCCCGCTCGCGCGCACTGCTCAGTGACAGCGAGAGCGCCGAACCCCTCTACAGCGAGGCGATCGACCGCCTGAGCCGCACCCCGCTGCGCCCCGAACTCGGCCGCGCCCACCTGCTGTACGGGGAGTGGTTGCGCCGAGCGGGCCGTCGTACGGATGCCCGCGTCCAACTGCGCACCGCCCTCGACCTATTGGCGGGTATGGGCGTCGAGGCGTTCGCCGAGCGGGCCCGTCGCGAGCTCCTGGCCACCGGTGAACGGGTACGCCGCCACGGTGCCGAAGCGGTCGACTCGCTCACCGCGCAGGAGGCACTGATCGCGCGGCTCGCCCGTGACAGCCTCACCAATGCCGAGATCGCCGCGCAGCTGTTCCTCAGCCCGCGCACCGTGGAATGGCATCTGCGCAAGGTCTTCGGGAAGCTCGGCATCGCCTCACGCCGTGAACTGACGTCGGCGCTGACCCACGCGGGCGAGGTGCTCACCGTAGTCGAATGACCGATGTCAGCCGCTCCTGAGGACGGGAGGCTGAAGGAGAGGCGGGACCCGCCCCGCCCCCTGCCCGAGCAGCCCTCCGCATGAGGAATCGCCATGCCCCACATCACGATCGGCCACGACATCAGCGGCGCCATCGAGCTCCATTACGAGGACCGTGGAACCGGTCAGCCCGTGGTGCTGGTCCATGGGTACCCGCTCGACAGCCGCAGCTGGGACAAGCAGGTTCCGACCCTGCTGGCAGCCGGATACCGGGTGATCACGTACGACCGCCGCGGCTTCGGCCGCTCGTCACCGGCCGCCGACGGCTATGACTACGACACGCTCGCCGCCGACCTGAACTCCGTGCTTGCCGAACTGGACCTGGGCGATGCCGTCCTGGTAGGCCACGCGGCGGGGACCGGGGAGATCGCGCGCTACCTCGGGACGCACGGCTCGGCACGCGTGGCCAAGGCCGTCTTCCTCGCCTCCCTGCCACCCTTCCTGCTCCGGACCGACGGGACGCCACACGGCGTCGACCTCACGTTCTTCGACGAGTTGATGGCCAAGGCGCGAAGCCTGGACCGACGCGCCTACTTCGCCGAGCTGTGCGACCTCTTCCTCAACACGGATAAGCCTGCCGGCACGGAGTCGGGTGACAGCGCTGCGGAGACGTTTCTGGACATCGCCTCCGCCACCTCCCCGCGCGCCTGCGTCGCGGTGATCCCTGCCTGGATCACCGACTTCCGCGCCGACATCGCGTCGATCGACGCACCAACGCTGATCGTCCACGGATCCCGCGACCGGCTGCTCCCCGTCGACGCGACCGGCAGACCGCTGCACGCCCTCCTGCCGCAGGCCACCTACGTCGAGATCCCCGACGCACCACACGGCCTCCTGTGGACCCACGCCGAAGAGATCAACAAGGCGGTACTGGCGTTCCTCGCGGACACGAAGCCCCGCACCTGAGCCGGTGCGGGGTGGACAGCTTCCCTACGGGGTGCGCTTTCCTGCGTGGTGCGCGATGGAACACATAGGTGGTGCGAGCAGGCCGGCGCGGCCCGGTGGCTTGAGCCACGGCGGGCCGCGCGACGCAACCGTCAGACGTCAACTGTCGGCTGTAGGACCTCAGTTATCAGCAGTGAGCTTTTACAGAAAGGCCGCAAAACGTGACGTACCGGCCGGACGGGGGTTTACCGAGGAGGGCCTTCGTGTGGTGTCCCCTCGCGCGCCAGCGGGTCGCGACCGCGTTCCCGTCCGCGGTCTGGTCGAACAGCGTCTTGTCGTGGTCCGCGAAGGCGCCGTGCCTGAGGATCGCCCATGGCCGGTGCCTCCAGTCCGATATCGGTACGCGGACGGCGGGGCGGGGGGCGGACCTACATGAAGTCGGGCGCCTTGACGACACCCGCGGCCACCTGATCCATGACGTAGTCGGTGTACATGGCCGCCGTGCCGCCGCGCCGCGCCATGACCTCGCTGATCTTCTGCTTCTCCGGTCGGGTGTAGTCAGGGGCCCACTCGGCGGCGACCGCGACCCAGTTGATCGGCTTGGCGCCGGCCATCACGAGCCGGGTCTTCGCGTCCTCGTGCGCCTCGGGTGTCACGCCGGCCGAGCAGTCGGTCACGAAGTAGACCTCGTAACCGTCCTTCAGCGCGCCGAGAACGGTCTGCGCGAGGCAGACGTCCGTCGACAGGCCCGCCATCACGAGCTTCCGGCGACCGGTGGCCTCAACCGCCGCGCGCACCTCGGGGATCGACCACGCGGCCGTGGTGGTCCGGTCGATCGGGGTGACGTCCGGGAAGGCCTCCCTTATCTCCTTGAAGATCGGATCGACCAGCGGTCCGCCGGTCGCGCCGACCGTGGTGAGGACCGTCGGCACGCCGAGAGCCTTGGCGGTCTCCGCCAGCCCGGCCACGTTGTTGACCAGGTCTGCGGGCGACCGGGGCGTGGTCATCAGCGCGACCCCCGGCTGGTGGTCGATCAGGACGACAGCAGAGTTGTCGATGGTGAGTTCGTTCGGGTTCTCGGTCACGGTTCTCTCCCCTTCGGTCGGTGCGGTGGCGTTCCCGCTGAGAACCGAGTTTCGTGAAGTCGGGCAAGCATCACATCGGTCAAGTAACTGGTGGTGTGGACGTTCGCCGCCCGCAGTCATTCGACTGCCCCGCGACCGATGTCCGTCAAAGCCCTGGCGTAAAGGAGTCGCAGGCTTCTGGCCTGCCCTTCTGCAAGCCAATCCGCACATGCGAGACCAACCGCGGGCGGACCGCAGAGTGCGAACCAACGCTCAGGTCTCGTGACCGGGTGGCCAAGTGCCCTATGAGGGCTGTCCCGCGCGCGCTTCACCAGCATCTTCGCCCTTTCGTGGACGGTTCAACAATGCGCTCCGGGACGCGCGCCGTGATGGCGTCGATCTCGTCGGCACGGAGCCGGATGTGACTTGCGGCAAGGTCCTCCTCCAAGTGCTGGACACTGGTGGTACCGGGGATGGGCAGCATTTGCGGGCCGCAGTGCAACTGCTAGGCCAGGGTGATCTGTCGCGGGGTGGCTTTTAGCTTGAAGTTAAAGGTTTCCCCTCGGCCGTCAGGGCCGGGGGGTGTCCTTTTTGCCTGGTTTCTTGCCGACGGGGTGGCGGGGGGCGGGGGCGGAGGTGCGGCCTCGTGGGCGGCCGGGGCCGGGCCGGGTGGCTTTCGGCGGTTTGGCGGGGGTGCCGAGGATCCGGCGGATGCGGGGATAGCCGCGTCGGACGCGGCCGGGGGTGAGCTGGTCCTGGGCCAGGGGTCTCTCCCAGGGGCGGCGGAGGTCGTCGGCGAGGGGCCGGGCGAGGCGGAGCTGGGTGTAGGCGGCGATGATCAGCCAAATCCAGCGGTCGGCCTGTTCCGGGTGGCGCAGGCGGGGCCGGGTCAGGCCGAGGGCCTGTTTCCAGAAGCGGAAGGTGTGTTCAAGATCGAAGCGGCGGAGGAAGATCCGCCACAGGCGGTCGACGTCGTGGGCGGCGGCATCGGGGACCGAGTGCCACAGCCACAGGGGCTTGGGATCCCGGTTGCCGGGCAGGTGCTCGACCGCGAGGTGGACCAGGGTGCCTTCCACGGTGGGAAGTTCACCGGGGTGGTCGTGCCAGCCGCCCTGGCGGCGTTCCAGCTTGGGGTGCAGGCGTCCCCAGCAGCGGGCGGTGACGCGGCCGAACCGGTCGTGGCGGGTGGTGGATTCCTGCACGGGTCCGGGGTGGGTGGCCGGGTCGGCGAGCCGGAACGTGTCACCGTGCCGGGGCTGCCGGCCCGGGTGGGGTCCCTTGCGGCGGCCGGGCGGGTGGTACATGACGCGGTCGGCGCGGATCCGCCCGAGCAGCCGCACCGGCTCGTTGCGCAAGAGCCATGTCAGGCGCACGACGTCGTAGCCGGCATCCAGCACGAACAGCACCTCGGGGTCGCCCTCGCGGTGCTGCCCCGCCTCGCGCAGCCGGACGAGCAGGCCCACGATCTGGGCGGCGGTGACCTCGGTGGGGTCGTCGTCCGGGCCCAGACGGACCGCGTCCAGCGGACCGCTCCACGAGGAGCGGCCTCCGCCGAGCGCGGCCGCGACCTGGTAGGGCCAGCCCGGGATCGTCTGCCGGACCCCGTCGCAGCGGCACGGCCGGTGGCAGTGCAGCTGGTCCGGAGAGCACTCGGCGTCCGGTCGCGGCCAGGCGGTGACGTCCAGCGCGATCGAGATCTGCCGGTCCGCTCCGCGCGGCAGCTCCAGGCCGGCCAGCGCCATCTGCAGGCGGGCCACCTCGATCCGGCCCGCGGCGAGCGCGTCGTACATCGCCCCGTGCCCACGCCGGTGCACCGCCTCCAGCGACAACTCCGGCAGCGACACCACCGGAGAACCCGCGCACAGCACCGCGTCCGCCAGCTCGAACAACGCATCCGCACGGCGAGGCAACGCCGCGTACAACTCCATTCGAAAGGAGGACAGTTCGGCAAGCGCCTGCCGATGCCCGGCTTCATGGACGACACTCGACACCGACGACCTCCACTGCCGTTGTGCGACTCGACATCACACAGCGTGAAGCGGAGGTCGTCGCCATGTCCGGGAGATTCCCATGTGGGTGAACAACTCGAACATCGAACGACCACTGAAGGTTAAATCTGAAGTTTAGACCGACCGGCGAATGGTGGCACTGAATACGAGACAGGCACGGGCCTGAGTGATCATGGAGTCCTACCTTTCAAGCGTGGGTTTCCGCTGGTCATTCGTAAGATCGGTGGGCCCAGGGGCTCCGGGTATGGCTGTCATGGAGGAGCCGATCGGATGGCTCAGAGAACATGGCCGCCCGGAGCCCCGCGACGACTCGACCGCCAATTGGGATACGCGACTTGATCGCTCTGTAGGACTACGCCGGCGAGGTCGTCTGCGGGATGGACTGACGACGAGCTGACGGAGGTGGCCGTGCCCCGGATCTGGGCCGGGATGGACATCGGCAAGGAGCATCACCACTGTGTGGTGATCAACGAGCGGGGCGAACGGCTGCTGTCCCGCCGAGTCCTGAACGACGAGGCGGCCCTGCTGGAGCTGATCCGCGACGTCCTGGACATCGACCCGGAAGCGCTGTGGGCGGTGGACGTCAACCACGGCAGCGCTGCGCTGCTGATCGGTCTGCTGCTCAACCACGGTCAGCCCATGGCCTACCTCACCGGCCTGGCCGTCCACCGCGCGTCCGGCACCTACCGCGGTGGGGGCAAGACCGACGCCAAGGATGCCTTCGTCATCGCCGACCAGGCCCGCATGCGCCGCGACCTGGGCCTGCTGCGGCCCGGCGACGAAATAGCCGTCGACCTGCGCATCCTCACCACCCGCCGCACCGACCTCGCAGGCGACCGCACCCGCCAGATCAACCGGCTCCGCGCCCAACTGCTGGAGTTCTTTCCTGCGTTGGAACGCGCGCTGGACCTGACCAACAAGGGTCCCGTCATTCTCCTGACGGGATACCAGACACCGGCCGCCATCCGCCGCGCCGGGGCGAAGCGTATCGAGACCTGGCTGCGTAATCGCAAGGTCCGAAGCGCCGCGGCCCTGGCCAAGGCCGCCCTGGAGGCGGCGCAGGCCCAGCACACCGCGCTGCCCGGCGAGACACTGGCCGCCGGCATGGCGGTCCGTCTCGCGAAGGCGGTGATGGCCCTCGACGAGGAGATCGCCGAGCTCGATGCGCTCATCGAGGCCCGGTTTCGTGAGCACCCGCACGCCGAAGTGATCTGCAGCCTGCCCGGAATGGGCACTCAGCTCGGTGCCGAGTTCATCGCAGCCACCGGCGGCCACATGACCGCCTTCGCGAGCGCCGACCGTCTTGCCGGCTACGGAGGCGTGGCCCCCGCTGCCCGCGACTCCGGCCGCATCAGCGGCAACCACCACCGCCGCCGAGCTGGCCGCCCTCGGTGAACGCGAGGACATCACCGCCCACGGCATCAACTCCGACCAGGCCGCGCTGTGGCTGGCCACCCGCGCTCAGGTGGCGGACCTGTGCGGAAACCCCGCCCAGGCCGTGCAACTGCGCGCTACCGTCGCCTGCATGGGCAAAGACGTCGAATGGTTCGAGACCCGGCCGCCGGCGCAGGACGCTGAGAGCACTCCACCGGCCTGGCATCCTGAGCCGCAGCCCCCCGCATCGGCGCCGGACCGTGACGAAATCTCACCTATGCGGTCCCGTCGGCGCTGGCCCTACGTTGCTGCCATCGCGGCCGCGGCCCTGACGGTTGCGTGCGTGTGGCAGAACGCCAACGACGAACAGCAGCAGAAGGACCGCCAGGAGAAGGCCGCCGCGTACAAGGGCATGACGGGAGCGGCACTCAACGTCGACGGCGTCAAAGCACAGCTCGTAGCCCACTGGAACAACGACAGGCACCGCGTCATTCTGCAACTGCGTTCCTACTTCGACCGCAACGCCAAGTACCTACGGATCGACGCGTCCGGGAAGTCGGCCAGCAGCGTCCAGGAAAACGGGTGGTTCCCCAAGGACCCTGAGATTGAGCTGCCGGTTGAAGATCCCCTTGCCGATGTGACGGTCCGGGTCGCGATCGGCGGCAAGAACTGGAAGGAAGGCATGCGCGCCTTCTCCCGGACCGTGCGCCTGTCCCCCACCGGCATCGCGTACGACGCAGAGACCGGCAAGCAGCTGCCTTCCGATCTCTGACCGCATCGCCACTGCTGAGGGCCCGCACCCCGATCGGGGTGCGGGCCCTCAGCACGTCTGCGGAACCCTCCGGACGCTCCGCCTGGTCCTCGCCTCACCGCCCCAGCGCGGTGAGGCGAGGACCGGACAGGCCGTCCGGCCGAAGCACCACCTCATCGAATCCGAAGGAGATCTTCCTGTGGCCAAGGGTCCCGCTGTCATAGGTGTGTTGACCGAACCGCCTACGCCGACCTGGTGGGTACTCAACCGCCACAAGGTCTTCGGCATCGGGGGGCTGCTGATCGGCTACCTGGCCGGCACCCACCTGCACGACGCCCCCCAGCAGCCGGACCAGCCCCAGCCGGGCCACACCACGCCCGCGCCGGCCACGCCCGGAGAGCACCCCACGCCCACGGCCCACGGCCTCGCCGCATAACCCAGCCGCACCACCCGCTGCGCCCCGCCGACACCAGCACAACGTCGGCGGGGCGCAGCGCTGTCCACCGACGACTGGAGGAACTGCTCGTGCTCATCCCCCGCCCGCGCCGCCGGATTGGCCGGCCCCGCCCCATGCTGCCCGGCCCCCGCTACCCGCACCGCCCCGACCGGCTGCCTGCCCCGTGGAAGACGCGATGAGCTCCCGCACCCGACGACGACTCACCAACCCGCGGGCGGAGCAAGGCTTACCCGAATACGACTGGACTGCAGCGCCCGAGGGGTTGGCCACGCGCCGCCAGCTGCGCGCGGCCCGGCTCCGCCCCGGCGGACAAGAGCCCGTCGCGATCCTGCGCTGCAAGGCCTGCGCGACCCGCCCGCAGCGCACCTGCACCCGGCCCGCCTACCTGTACCGGATCGACCTCGCCCAACCGATCCGGCCCATGACCCTCGCCAAAGAGAAGGCGCTGGACGCGGCGATGGCAGCCCGCACCACCTGCACGGTCTGCGGTCGCCGTTACTACCACTGCCTGCCTCTGAAAACGCTGGGCTCCTGCTTGGAGTGCTTCGACGGCACCCTGGCCGACCCCTCCACCTACACCGCTCCCCCGGCCGCACATCAGCTCGCCGCCTGACCCTGACAGGAGAGAGATCACTGTGTCCGTCCCGACCACAGCGCACCCCGCGAACACCGACACGAACCTGGCCGAAGCGCTCGCGGCCGTCGCCACGGAGATCGGCCGCACCGACGGCAAAGCCTCCTTACTCCTGGCGTTCAACGGCGCCACCTTCGCGGGACTCGCTACCCTCGCCGGGCACCGGCTGCCGACCCCCGCCACGGTCCTCGGCATCCTCGCTGCTACCGCGCTCGGCACTGCGACCGTCCTGCTCCTCATGGTCGTCCGCCCCCGCCTCAGCGGCAGCGACCGGGCCTCGTTCCCGCACTGGGCACGCCTGACCGAGACCGAGATCCGCGCCTGCATGACCGGTGACACCCGCGCCGCTCGCGTCCGCGTCCTGTCCGTCATCGCCCTGGGCAAGTTCCGCCGGCTGCGCCGCGCGGTCGACTGCACCCTTGCCGTCCTCGCCTTCCTCGCCCTGGCCGCCGTAGCGGCTGTACTGGCCGCGTGAGAGGAGACGCTTCGATGGCACGCACGACCATCCGGGCGGCTGCTGTGGCAGCACCCGCCCCCTCGCCTCGCTGAACCGCCTGGCGGCAGCAGCCCCGGGGCGGCCGCCGCATCGGCTAAGGCGCTTCACGACCGCCCCAGACACCCGCCTCCCCATCACAGGACGCGAGTACATCCAGCATGCCTGACCCCCGGTATTTCCCGGGCGGCAGTGATCACACAGCAAGAGGCGCACCCCCTACGCCTGCAACAGCTCGGGGTGCGCCTCTCCCTATTTCCGCCCCCGCAGGGGCGAGAACGGAGATCCCATCATGCCCGCGACCGGAGCCTTACGGCAGCCGACGCGCAACCTTGTCATCGCCGCGGCCGCCGTGCCGCTCGCCCTGGCCGCGCTCGCCGACAACCTCCGCGTGCGCCGCCAACTGGACGCCGCCCGCCGGGACCCGCTGTCAGGACTGCCCGGCCGCCCCGACCTGTTTGCGGAGAAGGCCCAGAGGGTGCCAGGTTATGCAGGATTCCGGAAGTCGCCGTCGTTCGTGACGGACTCCGTCAGGGCCTGAGCTTGTTCAGCTGAGGGTCGAAGCAGACCAGTCCCATGGACTGCGCAAGGCCGGCTGCGAAGGCGGAGGCCTCCTCAGCCATGCTCCATCGCATCGGGAAGTAGATCAGCGGACCCCTGGCCTCGCCGATCAACGGGCCGGTCGACCAGGGCGAGGCGTCGTCCTCGTCCTCGGTCAGGTCACACCAGCGCTCAAGGAGCGCGGCGACGTAAGCCGCGATGCGCTCGGTCGGAGGCTGGTCAACCTCCGCGTCGATGAGGCGGAGGTCGTTGAAGACCTGACCGGCGGTCTTGTCGTCTGCTGGTCTCTCGCCTTCCCAGACGGCCAAGTCGTAACTCATGGTCGCGAGGTTCTCAGAGGGCTTCTCGAAACCGAGTGTGGGGCTGGGGATTCCGTACGGGTGTGCTGTTCAGGTGATTGTGGCCGCGCGGGGGCATGAAGGCAGGGCCT